>UQUD01000027.1 GCA_900544225.1 uncultured Collinsella sp. | reverse complement strand
TGTCCGAAATGTAGTTGATATAGCTGGCATCGCCGCGCGGATCGACATCGGCGCATTTAAAGCCCTCGGTCACCTGCACGCCGTTCGCCAAAAGCCCGCGCAGACAGCCATCGATCTGCGTGCGCATGGGCGTATCGCCCGCGTAGCCAATCACGTCTCCGGCGCGCACGATGTCGCCGATTGCGCGGTCGGACCGAAACACGCCGGCGGCGGGGCTGTGGATAACACGCTCTTTGCCATAGCCAGCGATAATGCCCGGCACGCCCGTGTTGGGCTGGGGTGAACCTTGGGTAATGACACGGCCCAGGAAATGCCCGCGCATGGTCTCGACCACGGCGTCGCAATCGACCGGCGCGGTAAAGCCCGGCCCCACGGCGATGACGGTAGGCGCCATGTCGCGCGTGGTGCCCAGGTTGCGCTTGGCCAAAATCGCGTCGACCACGGCAGCGGGTTTCAGCTCGCCGAGCATCTTGGCCTGAGGGTCCACCACGACGGCAACATCCCCCGCTTGGGTAATCTCGAGCGCCTCTGCCGGCGTCTGCGCCAAGCGAGCGCGAATGCCCTCGACCTCGACCTCGCCCAAGCGAATAGCCTCGCAAAAACTGATTGTGCGGCGGATGCACGTGGGAACCGCGATATCGGCCATAACGACCGACGCGCCGGCGCGCACCAAGCGAGCGGCGACGCCCGTGGCGATATCGCCGGCGCCGCGAACATAAACGAGCATTCCCGGGACACCTCCCTGTGCTACGGTTTGAGCAGAGCAAATGCGGTTCGACCGCTACTCTGATGATTATTTATTATCACAGTATTATACGGCGGTGAACAGATGGAAACGACGAGCGGAAACCTTGCCTCCGCGCTCAAGATCGAGCCGGGCATTACTGCAATTATCGGCAGTGGAGGCAAGTCGACCTTGCTGAAGACGCTCGGCCTTGAGCTTATGCGCGCTGGCGGCCGCGTGCTCCTCTGCACCACCACGCGCATGTTCCCCGTCGCCGGCGTGCCGTGGGACGGGTCGAATCGTCGCCTGGACGCCGCGCCTTGGAAGCCGGGCGCCTCGCATGTCCCCGGTTGCACCTGCGAGGCATGCGCGGGCATGAGCCGCGGAAGTATCTGCCAGGTGGGTGTTTTGGACCCGGAGACAGGCAAGCTCTCCGCCCCCGCCGAGCCACTCGGCGGGCTGGCACAGCGCTTTGACTATGTGTTGGCCGAGGCAGACGGTAGCAAGCGACTCCCGCTCAAGGCGCATGCCCCGTGGGAACCGGTCGTTCCCGCCGGCACGGCCAACGTTGTCTGGGTCGTCGGCGCCTCGGGACTCAGCAAGCCCATCAACGAAGCCGTCCACCGCCCCGAGCTCTTTTGCGAGCGTTGCGGCTGCGAGCTCACCGACATCGCCACGCCCGAGCGCGTCGCCCAGGTGCTCAATGCCGAGATGCAGGCGCTGAAACTCAGCACCGCACGCGTCATGCTCAACCAAGTCGACACGCTCAGCGACCCCACGATGGCCGACCGCTTCGAGGCAGCTCTCGACCGCCCCGTCGTCGCCACCAGCCTCAAATAGCCGGCGCCGCCCCAGCAGACCTATAAGTTGCGGTGAAATAGTTCCTAAAACGGCCTATTTGGCAGCGAAACAGGAACTATTCCACCGCAACTGCGGAGGGGAATCCGGTGATCTTCCTGCTAGCGGGGGACGTAGCGGCCGGGTTGGGCTCCGGTGGGCTCGCCGTCGCGCGCAGCCAGCACGCCGTTCACAAACACAGCCTTGGCGCGGCCATGTGCCTCAAAGCCCTCGAGCGGCGTGTAGTCCACGGCCTGATGCTGCGTCGCCGCGCGAATGGTCCAGCGTGCCTGGGGATCCCACACGCACACGTCGGCATCGGCGCCCTCGGCAAGACAGCCCTTGCGCGGATACATGCCAAAGACGCGCGCCGGGTTCTCGCTCATCAAGCGGCATAGATCCTCGGGGCCCAGCTGTCCCTCAAAGCTCGTAGCGATCGCGACGGGACGATGCTCCACACCGGGCCCGCCGTTGGGAATCGCACGGAAATCGTCGCGCCCACGGTCCTTTTGCCCGTGCAGGTTAAAGCTGCAGTGGTCGGTCGCAATCGTATCGATCTCGCCGGCTACAAGCGCCTCGCGCAGCGCGACACGGTCACCGGCATGGCGCAGCGGCGGGCTCATCACATACTTGGCGCCCGCAAAGCCGTCCTCGCCCTGCTCCAAGTAGCAAGTATCGTCGAGCATCAGGTATTGAGGGCAGGTCTCGACATAGATATTCTTCTGCCCGCGCGCCTTGGCGGCACGGATGGCCTCGAGCCCCAGCTTGGTCGAAAGGTGCACCACGTTGACCGGTGCGTCGCCGGCCAAGTGCGCCAGATACAGCAGACGGCTCACTGCCTCGGCCTCGCACACGTCCGGACGGCTGAGCGCGTGGCCCTCGGGCCCGTGGATACCCTGCTCAAACACACGCTTCTGCAGCTCATTCACCAGCGTGCCGTTCTCGCAATGCACGCACAGGATACCGCCCAGGCGCTTGAGTTCCTCGAGCACCTCGAGTGTCTCGGCATCGTCCAAGCGCAGGTGGTCGTAGGCAAAGTAAGTCTTAAACGACGATACGCCCGCCTCGCGCATGGCCGAAAGATCGGTGCGGTTGCGCTCGTTCCACTCGGCGAGTGCCATATGAAAGGCGTAGTTAGCCGTGCAGGTTCCGTCGGCGCGGCGATGCCACTCGGCCAAGGCATCGGGCATGGTCACGCCGCGATCGGCCGTCGCGTAGTCCACAATGGTCGTCGTACCGCCGCAGGCAGCCGCGCGCGTGCCGGTCTCAAAGCTATCGGCTGTCCAATCCATGCCGGTCCAGCACTGCATGTGCGTGTGGCCGTCGATAAAGCCGGGAAACACCCAGCAGCCCGCGGCGTCCTCGACGGTATCGCCCTCGGCCGGCTCGATCGCCGCGGCGATCCGCACAATCTTATCGCCATCCATGGCAAGATCGGCGCGGCGAAGCCCCTGGGGCGTCACGAGCGCGCCGTTTTTGATGATGATCATAATTGCTCCTTATTGATTGATGCTGTTGGCCACGCGATCAAAATACGAGCAGGCGGCGATATGCTCCGTTATGCGTCGCTGTCCCTTGGTGGTATCGACGTCCCACAGCTCGTAGGCACGCGCCTCGACCAGCACCACGTCAATACGGTCCTTGAGGATCGAACCGCCGCCGTCCTTGCCCTCAAGACACATAAGCGCATCGAACAGTTCCGCCGGAAAGAGCACCGGGCTCGAAGGCTCACCGTTGCACGCAAGACGCACCGGATGCTTGCGGCCACGCTCGTCAAATGCACGAACCATAGCCTCAAAAGAATCCGAACTCACGAGCGGCTGGTCGCCTGGCAAAAAGAGGCAACCTTTCCAGTTGCGTTCGACTCCCCACGAAAGGCCCGCACGGACGCTTTCGCTGCGCAGCTCGCCATCGTGCAGCACACACGGGCAATGCTTGTCCTCGCAAATCCGGGCGACCTCGGGCCAACGCGTCGAAACCACGACGTCAAAGCCCCGGGGAACCGAATCGATGGTCCGGGCAATCAGCGGCTCGCCATAGATATCGGCAAGCATCTTGTTGGAGCCAAATCGCTTGCCCTCGCCCGAGGCCATAATCACGCAACCGAGTTTCATCTCCGCAAACCTCCCCTGGCCACCTTGGACACCATAGTTGCTATACCCACCATACCAAGCTCGCACTCCGTCAGAACAGGCATGCGCTCGTTTTCCAGCGAACGCCCCTTGGCTCTCCATAGCACAAAGGAGGGCACCCCGCGACGCAGGGCACCCTCCTCAATGGTGCAGATATGCCTACTCAGCGTCGCCGGTAAACGTGGTACCGGTCTTGCCGGCAAGGCCATCGCGCGCCTTCTCGAGCAGCGTGATGAGCGCCGTGCGGCCCGGCTTGCTCTCGGCAAACGTCGAGGCCGCCTGGACCTTGGGCAGCATGGAGCCACGACCAAACTCGTTGGCCTCGGACAGACGCTTAACATCGGCGGCGGTCAGCGTGTCGAGCCACTGCTCGTGGTCGGTGCCAAAGCCAATGGCAACCTTCTCCACAGCCGTCAGGATGATCAGGGCATCGGCGTCGAGCTGCTCGGCAAGCTTCTCGGCCGCAAAGTCCTTATCGATGACGGCGGCAGCGCCCTTAAGGTGGTTGCCCTGGGACTTGGTGACGGGAATGCCGCCACCGCCGCAGGAGATCACCACATGGTTGGACTCGACGAGCGACTTAATGGTGTCGAGCTCGACGATGTTCACGGGCTTGGGCGAGGCAACCACGCGACGGAAGCCCTGCTTCTCGTCGTGGATGAACTGATAGCCGCGATCGGCCTCCAGCTCCTTGGCCTCGGCCTCGCTCATCCACGGACCGATCGGCTTGACCGGGTCGGCAAAGGCCGGGTCGTCTGCCGCAACCTCGACCTGGGTGAGCACGGTGGCGACACCCTTGTCGATATTGCGGTCGAGCATTTCCTCGCGCAGCGCATTTTGCAGGTCATAGCCAATGTAGCCCTGGCTCATGGCGCCGCAAACGGACAGCGGGCAGGGAACGTACTTCTGAGGATTAGAGCGCGTGAGCTCAGCCATCGCGTTGGCGATCATGCCCACCTGGGGACCGTTGCCGTGCACGACGACGACTTCGTTGCCCTCCTCGATCAGGTCGACGATGGCCTTGGAAGTCGTCTTGACGGCCTCCATCTGCTCGGGAAGGTTGGCGCCGAGGGCGTTTCCGCCCAAGGCGACAACAATACGCTTAGCCATTTCTCAGCCCAGCTTTAGGCCTGGAACCAACGGGCGGTGTTGCGCTCGTCGAGGGCCTTGAGGGTAGCGGCGGGATCGGCAACCTTCTGCAGGAACATCATGGCAGCGATGGCGTACGGCTTGTAGCTGGCCTCCTTGTACATGCCCACGCGGTGCATGTCGAAGACGTCGGCGTTGACCTCGCCGTGCTCGCAGGAGACACCGGAAATGTCGGCGGGCAGCGGGTGCATAAAGATGGTGTCCTGGCCGTTGGCAGTCTTCTCCATGAGCTCGGTCGTGGAGCACCAGTCCTGATGGGTGGCGTTCTGGGCGAGCAGCTCCTTCTCGAGCGCTGCGATGCCGGCGTCGTCGCCCTCGGCGTACAGGTTGGTGCGCTTCTCCATGGCGGCAAACGGAGCCCAGCTCTTGGGGATCACGATGTCGGCGCCCTCGAAGGCCTCGGCCATGGTGTTGACCTGCTTAAAGGTGGTGCCGGACTCGGCGGCATAGGTCTTGGCGCGCTCGACGACCTCGGGCATGAGGTCGTAGCCCTCGGGGTGAGCCAGGGTGACGTCCATGCCAAAGCGGGGCAGCAGGCTGATCAGCGACTGCGGGCAGGACAGCGGCTTGCCGTAAGAGGGCGAATAGGCCCAGGTGACGGCAACCTTCTTGCCCTTGAGGTTCTCGAGGCCGCCAAACTCGTTGATGAGGTAGAGCATGTCGGCAGAGGACTGCGTGGGGTGATCGGAGTCGGACTGCAGGGAGATGAGCGTGGGACGGTGATCCAGAACGCCGTCCTCGTAAGCCTGCTGGACAGACTCGGAGACCTCGGCCATGTAGGCGTCGCCCTTGCCGATGTACATGTCATCGCGGATGCCGATGACGTCGGCCATGAAGGAAATCATGGTAGCGGTCTCACGGACGGTCTCGCCGTGAGCGATCTGGGACTTCTTCTCGTCCAGGTCCTGCAGCTCAAGGCCGAGCAGGTTGGCGGCCTTAGAGAAGGAGAAGCGCGTACGAGTGGAGTTGTCGCGGAACAGGGAGACGGCCAGGCCCGAATCGAAGATCTTGGACGAAACGTTGTTCTCGCGCAGCTCGCGCAGAGCGTCGGCGACGATGTAGAGCGCCTTGAGCTCATCGGTGGTCTTGTCCCAGGTGTGCAGGAAGTCGCTGCCGTACATACCCTTAAAATCGAGGCCGTTCAGCTGCTCGACGAGCTCGGTAAACTTGGCGTCCATGTAAATGTCCTTTCTAAAGATGAAACGATCGCAATGAGTTGATGCGCTCCGGCATGCGCGTGTGGCTAGAACATGCAGAGCGCTATGACGAGGACCCGCTACCGTTGAGGAAGCATGGGAGATAACGACCGCGGGCCCCAAGTCAACAGGAGGCGCCGGGGGCATAAACTGTCCCCGGCTCAACAAGATCGAGGAATGGGACTAGTCGATCTTGTTGTTGGTCAGACCGGCGCGGAACACGGTGGCATCGCCATCGGCCTGGCTCGGATCGTAGAGGTTCAGGGCAGCCACATACATGGCGGCAGCGGTGACCAGGTCGTCCTTGTAGGTGACCTCGTTGGGAGCGTGAGCCTGAGACTCGGCACCCGGGCCAAAGCCGACGCAGGGGATGCCGTAGCGGCCCTGGATGGAAACGCAGTTCGTGGAGAAGGTCCACTTGTCGCACAGCGGACGACCGGTGCGCTTGTCCATGCTGGGCTCGCAGCCGATGCGCTCGTCACCGAACATGGCCTTGTGGGCGTCGACGAGGGCCTTGACGTGCGGAGCGGTCTCCTTGTTGATCCACGTGGGGAAGTAAGCCTCGGTCTCGTAGACCTCGCCGGTCCAGGACGGACGGTCGTACATGTACATGGAGACCTTCACGTCGTCGCCGTACTTCTTGGCGGCCGGCAGGTTACGGATCTCGTCCAGGCAGGACTCCCAGGTCTCACCGGCGGTCATGCGACGGTCGATGGAGATGGCGCAGGAGTCGGCGACAGCGCAACGGCTGGGGCTGGTGTAGAAGATCTGGCTGACGGTGCAGGTGCCGCGGCCCAGGAAGCGGGCGTCCTCGAAGTGCTCGGGGTTGTACTTGGGGTCGAGCATCTTGACGAGGCCCTTGATGTCGGTCGACTCGTCGCAGCCGTTGTTGTTGAGGGCGCGGACGTCGGCGATGATGTCGGCCATCTTGTAGATGGCGTTGTCGCCGCGGTCGGGAGCGGAGCCGTGGCAGGAGGTGCCGTGAACGTCGACGCGGATCTCCATGCGGCCGCGATGACCGCGATAGATGCCGCCGTCGGTGGGCTCGGTGGAAATGACGAACTCGGGCTTAATGCCGTCCTTGTTGTAGATGTACTGCCAGCACATGCCGTCGCAGTCCTCTTCCTGGACGGTACCGACGACCATGATCTTGTAGCCCTCGGGGATGAGGCCCATGTCCTTCATCATCTTGGCAGCGTAGGTAGCAGAAGCCATGCCACCCTCCTGGTCGGAGCCGCCGCGGCCATAGATAATCTCGTCGGTCTCGTAACCCTCATAGGGATCGGCATCCCAGTTCTCGATGTTGCCGATGCCGACGGTGTCGATGTGGGAGTCGATGGCGATGATCTTGTCGCCCTCGCCCATGAAGCCCATGACGTTGCCCAGGCCGTCGACCTTGACCTCGTCATAGCCAAGGCTCTCCATCTCGGCCTTGATGCAGGCGACAACCTCGCCCTCCTCGCAGGACTCAGAGGGATGGGAGATCATAGCGCGAAGAAAACGCGTCATATCAGCACGGTGGGACTCAGCAGCGTTTTTAATTGCCTCGAAATCGAGTTCCTTAGTCATAACAGTCAACCTTTCTACAAGGGTTTACCTACAGGTAGATATTTCAGATAGATCACTTGTGCCAAGCAGCGTGAGGTCGAGCACCCGGCAAGCAAGTAAACGTAGGGTGGCGGAGCATACGTTTGCTCCGTCGCGAGTTCCGCACGAGCCGGAGAGCACTTAATGTGCTCTCCGTGCGAGCAGGACTGTCCAAGCAGGGAGCAAACATATGCTCCGCCACCCGGACAGGTCAGGCCTGCTAGCAGGTGGGGTACTCGCCCTCCCAGACGATGCGACGGTACTGATCCGGATCCGTGTCGCCCTCGGTGGAGAAGCAGAGCACGGAGCTCGTCTTGTCCAGGCCGATGAGCTCCTTGAGCTCGGCGTACTCGGGATCGAGCATGAGGGTCTCGACCAGGCCGGTGGTCACCGCGCCGGACTCGCCGGAGATGACGCGCGGGTCGCCCTTCTCGGGGGCGCCCAGGGTGCGCATGCCGCGAGCGGTGACCCAGTCGGGGCAGGACACGAAGGCAGCGGTGTGGTTGCGCAGGATATCCCAGCCCAAGATGTTGGGCTCGCCGCAGCACAGGCCGGCCATGATGGAGGGCATGTCGCCGTCCACGATGCGCGGATCGCCGTCGCCGGCGGCAGCACCCTTGTACAGGCAGGCGGCCGGAGCGCACTCGACCACAACGAAGGTGGGCGGGTTATCGGGATACAGGTTGGTGAAGTAGCCCACCACGGCGCCCGCGAGCGAACCCACGCCAGCCTGGACAAACACGTGCGTCGGGCGGTTGATGGCCATCTCGCGCAGCTGCTCGGCAGCCTCGGAAGCCATGGTGCCGTAACCCTCCATGATCCAGGACGGGATCTTCTCGTAGCCCTCCCAGGCGGTGTCCTGAACGATGACGCCACGCTCGCAGGCGTCAGCCTCGGCGGCGGCCATGCGCACGCACTCGTCGTAGTTGACCTCTTCGATGGTCACCGTGGCGCCCTCGGCGGCGATGTTATCGAAGCGGGGCTTGGTAGAACCCTTGGGCATGTGCACGACGGCCTTCTGGCCCAGCTTGTTGGCAGCCCATGCCACGCCGCGGCCATGGTTGCCGTCGGTGGCGGTAAAGAAGGTAGCCTGGCCAAAGTCCTTGGCCAGCTGATCGGAAGTCAGGTAATCGAAGGTGCACTCGGCAACGTCCTTGCCGGTCTCGTCGGCAATGTAGTTGGCCATGGCAAACGAACCGCCCAGGACCTTAAAGGCGTTGAGGCCAAAGCGATAGCTCTCGTCCTTAACGCACAGGTTGGACAGGCCCAGGCGCGCGGCCTGGCCGTCCAGGCGGGCAAGCGGAGTGACGGTGTACTGGGGGAACGACTGGTGGAAGGCACGGGCCTTCTTCACGTGGTCGAGACTCATGATTCCCAAGTGCTTGTCATCGCTCTTGGGCATCGTGTTGCTCGCCCACTGGATCTTATCGGCCATACGGTGAACTCCTTAAGTCCTCTCTTGCCGGCCCCCGCATACGCGTTTCAGCCCGATCCCATTCACACGGCTGAACTTTTATGTGGATGCCAAACAAAAAGTTTGTTAGTAATGTTCTATCACACTTTTTGATTGCTAAACCTAACAAATTGTTTGTTGCCGTAATCGGTACTTTTTCGCCGCCGAACGGTTACATAACGCAGCGACGCTTTCGTTATTTGCGAACAGGTGTGGTTTATGGCAAAGTGAGCCCAAACTAATTTTTAGGAAGGCACCCATGACCCCCGCACAGATAGAGTTTTACAAGCGCCTTGCACACGGCCTGGCGCTCCAGTTTGGCCCCAACTGCGAAGTCGTCGTCCACGACTTGGAGACCGAGGACGTGGACCACTCCATCGTAGTGATCGAAAACGGCCACGTCAGCGGGCGCAAACTAGGTGACGGTCCCAGCCATATTGTGCTTGAGTCCATGCACGATGGCACCACCGACGTGCACGACCGCGAGCCATACCTCACCAAAACCGCCGATGGCAAGCTGCTCAAGTCCTCGACCATCTTTATCCGCAACGACGAGGGCAAGCCCGTCGGCATTTTGGGCATTAACTTTGACATTACACTCATGAAGGCTTTTGAGCGCTCGCTCGACGCGCTCACCGGCACGGGCGACAAGGGATACACCGAGCCCGAGCCCATCACCAAAAACATCGGCGACCTGCTCGAGGATCTGCTGCGCGAGTGCGAGCAGTACGTGGGCAAGCCCGCCGCCCTCATGACCAAGGACGAGCGCATTCGCGCTATCGGATACCTCGACCGCCGCGGCGCCTTCCTTATCTCCAAATCGAGCGAGCGCGCCTGCGAGTTCTTTGGCATCTCAAAGTACAGCTTCTATAGCTACCTCAACGAGGCAAAGGCTGCCGCCGGCGACAAGTAGGCAACTCGGCCGGATCGCCCCTCCCCTTTTGGGCGCGAGTTCTGGAATGCACGAATCCGAGAGTCGGCCGCAAGGCAAGTTCCATATAATCGATGAATGCGAATATTTCGAAAGGATGGAACAAGATGGGGTCGAGCAACGCATCACGCAACGGCCGCGGAGGCACCGTTTCTGGCGCCAGGCATGCGAAACGCGCGTTTGACGAGGGTGAAGACGATCTGTTTGCGTTGAGCCTCGACGACGTGATGAGCGACCGCCCTTGGACCGCCGAGGAACTCATAGGCGGCGGGGTTCGCCCGACAAGTGCAAAGCCCGTGCCTTCCGCCACGCCCGCCCCGGCATCCGTGCCCGCGGACGACTTTGCCACCCGTCCTATCGTGCAGACGACGCGTAACGCCGCCCCTGCACCCCGTCCTGCTAGCGATCCGTCCGAGACGGCGGCGTTTCTCGCTGCAGCGACACAGCGCCATGCGCCCAGCAGCGCGCCCGCGTATGCCACCCCGCAGCAGCCGACATACGCGGCTCCCGAACCCCAGCCCGAGGCCGAGCTCGAGCCGCCTGTCATGGATCTGGATGATCTTTCCAACCGCCAGTTTGCCTTTGATTCCTGGGCGGCGGCAGATCTGGACGAGACCTCGAGCGGCATGCCGGTGCTCGACATTCCGGTAAACCCCCTGTTTGCGGCTGCCGAGAAACGCGACTCCGCATACGACAACACCGCAGCATATGCCAACCGCCCGAGCGAACAGCCTCGCGCAGGCCGCATCGAAACCGAGGATTACGGCCAAACGTCGAGCGGATATTCTCGCGACCCGTTTGCCGCCGCGCCCTCTGCCGATTGCAACCAAGCGAGCGTAAAGGCAGCCTCGGCATCGTCGTATACCCACGGCACCGACGATAAGCGCGCTGCCGATTACCACAGCGAAGAAGAAGCGCCGCGCTTTTCGGAGTTTTCGCAGGCGGCAAAGGTTGTCTTTATCGCCATCATCATCGCTCTGCTCGGCGTGATTGCGTTTGAGGGATTCCAGCTATTCCGCGGCCCCACCGCGTCCGAATCGGCAACGCAGCAAAAAGAGGACGACAACCAGTACCTGGACATCAACACCCTCAAGGGCGACCCCAACAGCTAGGTTGGAACATAAGCTATGCCGCACCCCTGTTTACGTGCGGTTTTACACTTTTCCGTGATTTCCACGCGCCCATTTCGACACTTTTCCGTAATTTGGGCGGCTCGAATTTGACACTTTTCCGTACTTTCATACGGCTGATTTCGACACTTTTCCGGATGTTTGCCGAATAATTGCCGCGTAATCAAGCGCCGTCTGCACATCATTTCGCAGGCGGCGCTTGATTTCTGTCCGCGCGCGCTGATAGACTCCATCGTGCCCGCAAGGAGTGGGCGCGTTTTATCCAGAGTCGGGGTAGAGAGTTGGCTCCACGATCCCGACGCCAACCGGCCAAGAGGCACGGTGGCCCTGCCAACATCGATGAAAGGAGTCCGTATGGACAATTTCTCTGTGCGCAGCGAGCGCAACTTCCACAACCTGGTCGCCAAACCAAAGCGAATGCATCTTCTTGATAAGCCGAACGGCTATGCCTCGGCTTTGGTCAAGAGCAGCCTCTCCCACCAGATGCGCTTTACGATGCAGAAACTCGAGGAAGAGCTCTGCGCCGCCGGCGACCCGCACGTTTTGCAGATCAAGCTGCTCGGAGATGACTCGCGCGAGCCGTCGAGTTGGAAGCTGTTTGCAGACGGCACGTGCATCGCAAGCGGCTCGGGTGACTTTGCCCGCGAGTGCCTCTGCAAGGGTGCCGAGGTGTTCCTGAATCTGTGTCGCGATGCCGTCGGCGCCGCCGAGCTGCACCAGTGGAGCCAGGGGGAATATGAGCTGCTGAGTGCCGCGCGCGGGATTGCGGGGGCGTAGGCAGACAGACCAGACAGCTCGCCATACTGGTTGACGCTTCGATTCAAACAGCAGGGCGAAGTCGCGCTTACAGTCCCGCCATGCCAAACCGAATGGCGTTCTCAAAAGGCCTACCTCCCCTCCGCCTTCAGCTTCAGCAGCAGGTCGCCCAGCTCGGGGCATTTGCTGGAAAGGCGCGTCTGAGCTCGCTCGCCCATCCCCCACCGTTGACGGACTTCCTGGGCGCGCGGGCTCACGCGGTAGTCCCCGTCCATCACCTGCTTGAGCAACTTGGCGGTCACGCGCGCATCGGCCAGGGCGCTGTGGGCGTGCCCCGTCGACTCGTCAAACTCGATGCCAAACCACGTTGCCGCGTCACTCAACGAGACGCACCCGTGGCTGCCCACGTCCATGATCGAGGTGTAAAACGCCTGCAGGTCGGCCCAATCCGTAGGAAATGCGGAAAAGTCGATGCGCTTTGCCTGACACTCGGTCAAAAGCTGTCGACGGTCCGTCCCGCTCCAACAGACCACTTGGGCGGAGTAGCGACCGATCCAATCGCTGAGCCTTTTGATCACCACGTAGAGCGGATCGGCCATCGCGGTGTCCACAGCCGATATCCCCGTAAGCTCGCGAACGGGAAACGCAACGCCTTCGGTAAATTCTGTCTGCACAAACTGCGAGAACTCGCCCATAACGTTGCCGTGGTAATCGAGCTTGACGGCGCCGACCTCAATAATCTCGTTGCGCAGTCCACGGCGTTGGCGCTGCTTTGGCACCGGCGCAAACTCAAAGTCCAGCACAATCTGGCGCGCAAAGTTCGTCGTATCGATAGCCGAGATACACGGCGTCTTTTCAGCTGACACGGTTAGGGCCTTTCTCCATTGCCTGCCGCTTGCTACATAGGCGGCTACATTGCCGTAAGGATAGGCGCCCGTGCGGACATGAAAGCGGGGCGCAATACCATGCGTCAAGCACACGCCATGCAGACGGCCCCAAGAGAGTCGCCCACTCTATTCAAATGCATGAAAAAGATTGAGGCCCGGTGACTTGAATCAGAGGTCATCCCGGGCCCATCAGAGCTCGTAGAGCTCTTGGTTGCTTTGGTCTCGCTCTTCACGGCGCTTATCGAACTTTCCGAGGCACTCAAGCAGCATTCGAAGCATAACAAGTCGCTGCCATTAAGGCATTGACCTCTTGACCAAGCAACGGCGCTGCCCAGCTCTTCACCACTTGGGCTGCCGTCAACTTTATTCTATCCGCGAGCATCTGGTTTACCAAATGGATTTTCGGTAAAGGAAGCCCGACGCCCCGCAAAACCACTACGCCCCAAGTGCCGCCATGGGGATCACCGCCACGCCGTCGTCGCGTGTGTAGGCGATGCCCCCCTTGCCCACCACAACCGCCAAAAACGCCGGCGCGGTATTCTAAGACGCGCTTTCCACTTGAAGCCATGTCGATTCTGGGACACAGTTTCCGCTTGAAGCCCATCCGGAAAGCACGTCCCATTCCGAGGCTTGAATCCGGGACGTAGTTTCCACTTGAGCTCCTGACGGGAAAGCACGTCCCGCTCTGAAGCTCGATTCCGGGATACAGCTTCCGCCAGAGACCTCAACCGGAAACGGCATCCCACTCTGGAGCCAGAATCCGGGACGCAGCTTCCGCTTGAAGGCCGATCCGGAAAGTGCGTCCCAGTCTGAGCGCTCATTCCGGGATGCATTTTCCGCGAGGGGCCGATCCGGAAAGGCCATCCCACTCTGGAGCTATAATCCGGGACACGCTTTCCGCCGACATTCCGCCGACAGCCAACACGACAAAAGAAGGGCCCCATTCCAGCAATTCGAGGACAGGCTCTTGTTCTCGAGCAGAGCTACCCCGCACTCACATCTCGGCAAACGAAATCAGCTTGGCATCTCCCCTGCTCGCCGCAGCTTCCTGACATCCTTGCGTAAAGCCTCGCTTCGAGAAGATCGCATAGCTTTTGTGCTGCCGCCTAAAGAGCTCGCTTCGATGCACGAGCTTTTGCAGCACGTCTTCGCCCACCGGTTCATTGCGCCATTTGCATTCCGCAAACAGCGCAGTGCCCTCGCCATCGTCAACAATCAAGTCGATTTCTTCCTGCGTATGCGTGCGATTATCCGTCCCCCACCAGCGCCCAACGCTTGCCGGAACCACATCAAGCTGGCCCGCCCGCGCGAGTTCGTACACGTATTGTCTGCATATAAGCTCAAAGACCGTACCCATGTAATCCGATACGTGCGGCTCAATGCGCTCATACGCCATCTCGGCCATATCGTTTTGAATCAGCCCGATGTTCTGCGGAACAAACTTGTACCAGAACCTAAACATCTGATCGCTCAGCAGATACACGGCTCGCTTATTGCTCGTCTCGTTTAGGGGCAGCTCGCGCTCGACAATCCCAAGCGACGCCAGCTTATCCACATAGCTCTTTACGTTGCTCGCAGGGATTCCCGTAGAGCTCGCAATCTCCGAGATCTTCGAGCGCCCCTGGGCAATTGCTTGCACGATCGCATCATATTGCTCGGGATTGCGGCACTCCTGCAATAGCAGGTTACTCGGCTCCTCAAAGAGATAGCCCGTAGAAGTAAGAAAAAGACGTTTGATGTTGTCCTTGAGCGATGCGGCAGGATCGACTCTCTCGATATATGCAGGAATGCCGCCCGTCATACCATAGCAAACTGCAGCGTCTTCGCGACTCATGCTCTGCCACAGGCCGAGGGTCGTCGTAAAATCGAGCGGCATGATCTTAAACTGGGCCGTACGCCTACCGTATAGTGGGCTCTCGTAGCCCAACACCTGTTCCTCCATAAACGAAAGAGACGAGCCGCATAGAATCAGCATGAGCCTAGTCTCTTTGTACAAGTGATCAATCTTGTCTTGCAGCAACGAACTGATCTCGGGATTCGATTGGGCGAGATAGGGATACTCGTCAATCACGACAATCAAACGTTCCGTGCGAGCCATGGTGGCCAATGCATCGAACGCCTCGTCAAAGCTACGAAACGACACGCCTGCAGCACCAACCGAACCCGCAAGTATCGCCTGGCTAAAGCCGTGCAGGTTTGCCTCTGCATTGGTACGACGAGCTTGAAAGTAAATAGCCTTCTTGCCTTGGATAAACTCTGTGATAAGACGCGTTTTGCCCACGCGACGGCGGCCGTAAATCACAGGCATCTCAAAGGAGCCCGTGCCATACAGTCGATTGAGCTCGGACATTTCCACTGTTCTTCCGATAAACATAGGGCCATCCTTCCTTTGCGTTATAGCTAGCTATATTATACCTTCCTATAATATAGCTAGCTATAACGTAATTCGACAAGCGGCGCACGAAAAAGGGCAATACACCGCCGCACGTGGACCGTTCCGGAAAATGTATCCCGTTCTGGAGCAAAAACTGGGCCGTAGTTTCCGCCAAACATGCCATCCGGAAAGTGCGTCCCGTTCTGAGGCTTGAATCCGGGACGCAATTTCCGCCTGCGGCCCCGTTGGGAAAGTTCATCCCGCTCTGAGCGCTCGTTCCGGGATGCAATTTCCGTTTGAGGCCCGATCCGGAAACGGCATCCCACCCTGGGGCCGAAATCTGGGTCACAGTTTCCGCAGATACCAGTCGACGATCCGCCGCCTTTATCACATGCCTTCAAATATGCGATCCAGAAACACAAAACATCAGATAGATTGCTCTTTTTCGAAAAAGTACACGTCCCGAAACTTACCAAGGCTTCATAACTAGCTACCGTTCACGGATGTCGATTACCGCCCGCCGATTCGGCTTCAAAAAATGGCGTCAAAACCAGGCCATCTACCTGCATGGTTAGATTTTGGTCAGCTTTTGGTCAGCTGAGCGGCAAGTTCCGGCTGATACGTTTTTGCTACCCAAAAGGAGGCGGTAGCTCATGACCCATTGCAATGACCAACTCATCGACCAGCTGTTGAACCAAGCCGAACAAGAGGGGCGCTGTCTGATTCCCCCGAGCGCGGCGATCCGAAAAGCGCTCCTTCGGCGCACCGGCAGCACGGTCGTCTCCCCCATGCCGGGATTGTTCGCGCGCAAAATACGCTGGGATGAGCTCAACCGGGCGCAGCGTCATTGCGAGATTATTCGCGCCCTTGCGATCATCCACCCCGATTGGACGTTCTGCGCGTTTTCGGCTGCCTGCCTGCTGGGGCTCGAGGTCTCGTGGCGACACCTGAATGTCGTGCATGCCTGCAGCGCCACAAAGCCGTCGGCTCGCCCGGGCGCGCATATTCAGCGGCACCAGATTGAGCCGGCCGGAGCAATACACAGAGCCGGCATATCGGTAACGCCGCCCATCCAAACGGCCACAGATTGCCTGCTGCAAACTGGTTTTGCCGACGGCATGCCCATTGCCGATTCGGCGATCTCAAAGTTCGGCCTTGCGCGGGAACAGCTGATGGAGGCCGTCGAGCAACGAACGACCGCCCGCAATGGTCGCGCGATTCGTACGGCCCTCACAACGCTTCGATATGCCGACGTCCGCGCCGAGAGCGGTGGGGAATCGGTCGCCCGCGCCGTCATGATCGAGACCGGTTTTGCGCCCGACTGGCTTCAATACGAGCTTACGGACCCCTTCGATTCGGCCAAGCCCATACGAACGGACTTTGCCTGGGAGCGCCAGGCGCGGGAACTCACGCTGGGCGAGCTCGACGGGCTCGTCAAATATACCGACCAGGCCATGCTAGCCGGGCGCACCACCGCCGAGGCGCTCGTTGCCGAACGACAGCGCGAGGCGCACCTATCGCTCTACGGTCACCCTCTGCTGCGCTTTACCATAAACGAGGTCCGCTCGGCAGGAATGCTCGCCAAAAAGCTGCAGACGGCAGGCATCCGGCAGACCGCGCTGCCGGCGTGGCTCAACGAAGTGGAGCTGTAGGAGCTGCTAGGCCGCGCATCGCCGGATCGCATCCCCCCTATCTGGGCCGCGTTTTCCCAACGGCCACGCCAACGGAAAGCGCGTCCCAGTCTGGACGCTCAAAACGGGATGCACTTTCCGGATGGCGGGCCTAGCGGAAAGCGTGCCCCGGAATCCCGTCTCAGAATGGGACAGGCTTTCCGGTTGAGTCCTTCAGCGGAAACTGCATCCCGGAATAGACGCTCAAACTGGGACGCAGTTTCCGCTGAGGTTCTATCCGGAAACCGTGTCCCACTCTGAGCGTCAATTCTGGGATGAACTTTCCGCCTGAGGGTTCAGCCGGAAACGGCATCCCACCCTGAAGCGAAATACTGGGACGCAGCTTCCGGTTGAGGGCTGTTCCGGAAAGCGCATCCCATTCCAGGCGCGGATTCCGGGATGCACTTTCCATTTGAAGCTCCAACCGGAAAGCGCATCCCACTCTGGAGCCGAATTCCGGGGCACGCTTTCCGCCAGAGGCTCTACCGGAAAGTGCATCCCATTCTGAGCGCCAATTCCGGGACGTAGTTTCCGCTCCAAGCAAAAGGCCCCGGCTCGCGATGGAGCTGGGGCCAAAGGCGCAGCGTATGTAGTTGATGCTCAGTGCGGACAGCCCGTCAACAATGGCTGTCCGCACCCTACCCTACCCGCGGTGACGGGCGCGGCTGTAGGGCGTATCCACCATGGGCAGATTTGGACGCAGCTTGCCGTCAAACGCGCGGTAGGCGTTCTGCACGGCGGGCGCCGTGGGAATCGTTGCGATCTCGCCGATGCCCTTGCCGCCATATGCCACAGGCAGCAGCTCGTCCTTCTCCACGTAGATGGCGTGGATATCCGGAATCTCGGGCGCACGGAACAGCCCGAGCGTACCGTACCTTGCCTGGGGCACGCAGTCCTTGAGCGGCCAATCCTCGGTAAGCGCATAGCCCATACCCATGAGCACGCCGCCTTCGATCTGACCCTGGATGGAGATGGGGTTGACCACCTTGCCGGAATCGTGCGCGGCATAGACCTCGCTCACGCGGCCGTCGTCGTCCAGAATGACCACATGCGTGGCAAAGCCGTAGCAGATGTGGCTCTTGGGATTGGGAACGTCGGCGCCCAGCTTGTCGGTCGGCTCCAGATACACGTAGCCAAACTCGCATCCCTCGAGCGCCTTGATGGCGGTCGCGGGATCCTGAGGATGCATGCCCTGGCCGGCGACGAGTTCCTGCGTGCGCAGCTGATAGGCGCGACCGTCGTCGTACTCAATCTTGACGCCGTCGCCATGCGCGCTCACGGGAGCATCGGGTGCGGGCTTGCCGGCCTCGATGCCAACCATGGCATCGCGCAACAGGAAGGCGGCACCGCGCACGGCCTCGCCGGTCACGACCGTCTGACGCGAGCCGGACGTGGTGCCGGAGTCGGGAGCATTCTCGGTGGAGCACTCGCCGTTGGCAATGCAGCGAAGCGGCAGGCCGCAGGCCTCGGCAACGTCCTGCAAAAAGACGGTGTTGCAGCCCTGACCGATGTCGGACGTGGCGGCATAGACCACGGCCACGCCGTTCTCGATGCGGATCTTGCAGCGACCGGCATCGGGCAGGCCCACGCCCACGCCGGCGTTCTTCATGGCGCAGGCGATGCCGGCGTGTCCGGGATGCGCGTAGTAGGCATCCTTGACCTCGAGCAGCGTCTCCTTCAGCGCCGTGGAGCAGTCGGCAATCTGGCCGTTGGGCAGAACCTCGCCCGGCTCGATGGCGTTACGGTAGCGGATCTCCCACGGATCCAAGCCGACCTTCTCGGCCAGCAGGTCGATCAGGCTCTCGAGCGCAAACTCGGACTGACACACGCCAAAGCCGCGGTACGCACCGGCGGGCGGGTTGTTGGTGTAGTAGCCAAAACCGCGAATGTCGGTGTTCTGGTACTTGTAGGGACCGACGGCATGCGTACAGGCGCGCTCGAGCACCGGGCCGCACAGCGACGCGTAGGCGCCGGTATCGAAGTTGATTTCGCAATCCAGGCCGGTAAAGTTGCCCTCGGCGTCGCAGCCCAGTGTAAAGGTGCCGTCCATGGCGTGACGCTTGGGATGGAACGCGAGCGACTCGGCACGCGTGAGCTTACACTTCACAGGACGCTGGAACTTATATGCGGCGAGCGCGGCCAAGTGCTGGATGGACACGTCCTCCTTGCCGCCAAAGCCGCCACCCACGAGCATGGTCTCGACGACCACGCGCTCGGGCTCGTTATCCCAGCCAAACATGTGGGCACACTCTTTGCGCGTGTCGTAGGCGCCCTGGTCGGTCGACTGCACCTTGACGCCGTTCTTGTACGGGAAGGCGACGGCGCACTCGGGCTCCAAGAAAGCATGCTCGGTAAAGGGCGTGGTAAAGCGCTGCGTCACGGTGAACGCGCTCTCCGCCAGCGCCTTGGCGGCGTCGCCACGCGTCACGTGACGGC
Organism: uncultured Collinsella sp.; assembly: GCA_900544225.1. Lineage (GTDB taxonomy): Bacteria > Actinomycetota > Coriobacteriia > Coriobacteriales > Coriobacteriaceae > Collinsella. The sequence goes on along the minus strand of UQUD01000027.1, from coordinate 2,103 downwards.
TCTGGCATACGTTGTCCTTGAGCTCCACCGTGTTGCCAAAGGCAAAGAAGCTGTCGTGCAGGCGCGGAGCGTCGACGGCCTTGGCCTCGGCGATGTTGCGCACGGGCTCCAGCGGCTCGTAATCAATCTTTACGAGCTTCTTGGCCTTCTCGAGCGTCGCCTCGTCCTCAGCAACCACCAGCACGATGGCATCGCCCACGCAGCGGGTGATATCGCCCTGGGCGATCATGACATCCCAGTCCTGGATAAGGTGGCCGACCTGGTTGACCGGCACGTCCTCGGCGCGCAGGATGCCCACCACGCCGGGCAGGGCCTCGGCCTTGGAGGTATCGATGGAGAGCACGCGGGCGCGCGGATACTTGGAGCGCACAGCGCTGGCGTAGGTCAGACCCGGCTGATCAAGCTCGTCGATGTCGTCGGGATACTTGCCCTCGCCGAGCACCTTCTTGCGCACGTCAATACGGAAGGCGCGCTTGCCCACGCCGTAGTCGTCGCCGCGCTCCAAGTCCTCGTCGATCTGTTTTTCGCCGCGGAGCACCGCGGCTGCCAGCGAAATGCCCTCAATAATCTTCTTGTAGCCGGTGCAGCGGCAGACATTGCCGCGGATGGCGTACTTGATCTGCTCCTCGGTGGGTTCGGGGTCCTCGGCGATGAGCGCTGCGCCCGCCATGACCATACCGGGGATGCAAAAGCCGCACTGTACGGCGCCCACGGCGCCAAAGGCGTACACAAAGGCCTCACGCACGTCCTCGGGCAGGCCCTCGACGGTCACGATGTTGCGGCCGGCGGCAAGAGCGGTGGTCAGCACGCAGGCCTTGACGGCCGCACCGTCCACGTGGATGGTGCAGGTACCGCATGCGCCCTCGGAGCAGCCGTCCTTGGCGGAGTGAATGTGCAGGTCGTCGCGCAGGTAGCGCAGCAGCGGTTTATTTTGGGTCGTCGTGCGCTCGATGCCGTTAACGGTAAAAGTGAATTCCTGTGCCATGGTGATTCCCTTCTACACGCCGGCGGCGATGCCGGTGCGGTCGTGGATGGCGCCATGCGGGCAGACGACGGCGCACATGCCGCACGACAGGCAGTCCACGCCGTCGATATGGGCGCAGTTGTCCTCGATGCGGATTGCGCCGGCAGGGCACTTTTTGGCGCACATGCCGCAACCGATGCAGCTGGTGTCGCAGATCTTGCGCGCAATGGCGCCCTTATCGGTGTTGTTGCAGCGCACCAGGATGTTCTGGTAGCCGGGAACGAAGGCAATCACGCGCTGCGGGCACGCCATGCCGCACAGGCCACAGCCCGTGCACTTGGAGCGATCCACGCGGGCGACGCCATCGACCAGCACAATGGCACCGTGGGGGCAGGCCGTAACGCAGGCGCCACAGCCAATGCAGCCTTCGCTGCAACGGGCGTCGCCGCCTGCGGAAGCACAGCCGCTTCCGCAGGCAACGTAGGCCACGTTATGTTGAATGGATTTGGCCATAAGAGACTCGCCTATTTCTTAAGAAGGTACGAATAGTTGTCGCGCACAGCCCTGATGGTCAGGCGGACGGCCTCGGGAAGGCCGGTGTTGACGGCATCGACCGAGACGGTGCGGACCGTGCCGGCGACGCGGACCTTAAAGTGATCCTCGTCCACGGCCAGGAAGCCCTCGTTCTCGGAGTTCTCCATGTCCTCCTCGCTCCAGAACAGGGTGAGCTTGTCCTTGTAGGGACGACCCTCCTGGTAGGGGCAGAACACGGCGCAGTTGCCGCACTCGTTGCACATGCCGTCGACGTGGACGACCTGATGCTTGGCCAGGCCCGGCACCTTAATGGCAACGTTGGCGCGGTTGGGGCACACGTCGCAGCAGACCTCGCACACCGAGCCGCAGCCCAGGCAGCGGGTCTTGGTGCAGTTGCGCTTGTCGCGGCACAGCGACCCCTTGCGCTCGTAGCAGGTATCCTCGCGGCCAGCCTGCTCGTTGCAATCGGCGTACTTGTTAAAGTCCACGCCGGTGATGGCACGGGCGACCTCGGCGGCGTCGGCAATAGCCTCAACCACGGTGGCAGGACCGCGACGGCAGTCGCCCGCAGCCCAGACGCCCTCGACGCCGGTGGAGGTGGCGGC
>UQUD01000026.1 GCA_900544225.1 uncultured Collinsella sp. | reverse complement strand
TAATGTGGCCTCCGTCGTGAGCAGGACTGTAGAGCAGGAAACTTAGCCCGTGCCGGGGCCGCTGAGCCCTGACCGGCGGGATACACAGGTTCAGATGGGGCTTTGATGCATGAGTGGTCTGTTGTTGTGCAAATGGGTATCATACTGTGGTTATTGCATCGACTCTGCGATGCATGTTTGTACGTTCCCGGCGGTCGGTTTGCCAGAAGCGCCCCGTCGGTTGTTCCAGACCCGTTTCGAAGAAAGGAAACCACACTAACCTATGGCAGCTAAAAAATCATCTCCCTTGAAGATCATTCCGCTCGGCGGCCTTGACGGCATCGGCAAGAACATGACGGTCTTCGAATGCGGCGACGACATGGTGCTCGTTGACGCTGGCCTCATGTTCCCCGACGATTCCCAGCCCGGTATTGACCTGGTGCTTCCCGACTACACCTATGTTCTGGAGAACGAGGAGAAGCTCCGCGGTATCGTCGTCACCCACGGCCACGAGGACCACACCGGTTCGCTTCCGTATCTGCTGCAGGACCTCAACAACAAGGTGCCCATCTTCTCGAGCAAGCTGACGCTTGGCTTTATCGAAGGCAAGCTTTCTGAGTTCCGCATCCGCGCGCCCAAGTTCCGCGAGGTTAAGGGCGGCAGCCATGTCAACCTCGGCGGCATCTCGCTCGACTTCTTCTCGATGACGCACTCCATCCCCGGCGCTCTGGGCGTGTTCATTCGCACCAATCAGGGCACCGTTATGCACACTGGCGACTTTAAGCTCGACCAGACGCCCATCGATGGTGTCACGCCCGACTATGCCGCTATCAGCCGCTTTGCCAAGCAGGGCATCGACCTGTTGCTGTCCGACTCCACCAATGCCACGGTTCCCGGCTTTACCAAGTCCGAGGCCGAGGTTGGTCCCAACCTACTGCATGCCATCAAGAACGCCCCGGGTCGCGTGTTCGTCGCTTCGTTCTCGAGCCATATCCATCGTTTGCAGCAGATCTGCGATGCCGCCCGCAAGTGCGGCCGTAAGGTCGTTGTGACCGGTCGCTCCATGCTCACCAACACCCGCGTCGCGCGCGAGCTGGGCTACCTCAACATCGACGATGCCGATATCATCGATGCCTTCGATATCGATAACCTGCCCGACGACAAGATCGTCGTCATGTGCACCGGTTCGCAGGGCGAGCCGCTGTCGGCCCTGTCCCGCATGGCCAATGGCGAGCACAAGACGCTCTCTATCCACGAGGGCGATACCGTCATCCTCTCGGCAACTCCCGTTCCCGGCAACGAGAAAGCCGTTCAGCAGGTCGTCAACAGCTTGGCCAAGCTCGGCTGCGACGTGTGGGATAAGAACCGTGCTCTTGTCCACGTCTCGGGCCACGGCAGCCAGGAGGAGCTTAAGCTCCTGATGGCCATGGCCAAACCCACGTACTTTATGCCGGTTCACGGTGAGGCCGTGCATCTGCGCGCTCATGCCCAGCTCGCCCGCAAGATGGGCATCAAGGACGATCATATCTTTATCCTCGATAACGGCGACACGCTCGAGATGCGCGGTGGTATCGTCAAGCGCGGTACACCCGTCGAGTCCGGCGTCGTCTACGTCGACGGCCTGCGTATCGGCGATACCGACCCCATTGTCTTGCGCGATCGCCAAAAGCTCGCCAACGACGGTATGGTCACGGCCGTTGCCATCGTCTCGCTCAAGCACAAGAAGATCGAGGCCATCGAGTTCTCGGGCCGCGGTGTCTCGTTTGCCATCGACGACCAGTTCTCCGAGGATGCCTCCGCATCCATTATGAAGACGATCGAGAAGGGCAAGTTTAGCTTTACGAGCAGCGGCTCCGATGCCATTCGCAAGGCCGTGCGCGATTCGCTCTCCAACTTTATTTGGAGCCGTACGCGCACCCGTCCGATGATCATCCCGGTCGTCATGGAGGTTTAGTTTGGCGCGCGGATCTGCACAAAACGCCAAAGGCAATAAGGCCAATAACCAACCGGCATCTGCTAAGGGTGCCGGTTCCCATCTGCGTGCCAATAAGGGCCACGAGGCCGACTTCGACGATTTTGAGCCCTTGGTCGAGCCCTCGGCCAACCGCGATATCGCCGGCGTGGTCATCGCCGTTTTGGCGATTGCGTCCTTCATTGCCGTGATTTCGCCGGCGACCGCACCCGTTACGGCTGCGGTTGCCGGTTTCTACCACCTGGGCTTTGGTCTGGGCGCCTACGTGCTGCCGATCGTCATTTTGCTGTTTGCCGCCACACTCTTTTTTGGCGAGGACTCGCCGCTCAACGTGCGCTCTGTTGCGGGCGGCGCCGTGGTCTTTATCGCCGTCGTCTCCATTCTTTCGTTGATGGTGCCAGGTACGAGCGACTCGTGCGACCTTATGTTCACGCCGCAAAATCTGTCCGCCTCGGGTGGCTACATTGGTGCGTTTATTGCGAGTGCGCTGCAGAATGCCCTGGGTAAGCCTATCGCGATGGTAGTCCTGTTGGGCCTTGTCGTCGTGGGCCTGGTCATCATCGGCTTTTCGGTGGGTGGCGTTTTGCGCTCTGCTCGCGACCGTGCGGCCGATTTTGCCGAGCGCCGTCGTGCCGATGTTAACGCGAGCCCGTGGGGTGACGATGAAGCCCTGTCGGTGCCCGGCGTTGCCCTTCCGCACCTGAGCATTCTTCGTCAAAAGGGCTCCGATGCTGCCGTGACCACGGTCCTGGGCAACGATGTGGACCCGGTTTTGGACGATGACGACGAGGACGAGGATCCGTTTGTCGACGTGTCCGATGCCGTGGAAGCTGAGCGCGCTAAGACGACGCTGTTGCCGCGCCGCCATGCCAAGAAGGGCAAGGCTGCGCCCAAACTCAATACGAGTGAGCCCGACCCGTCTTGGTCCGAGAGCGAGATTGAGCTCACCGAGGGCGATGACGAGGACGACGAGGCTCCGATTGAGACCGCAAAGACAACTTTGCTGCCGCGTCGCCATGCAAAGCGCGACCAGGTAACCGGTCAGCTTTCGATGGAAGACGACCCCGATAAGATCGACGAGTCCGAGCCGCCGTTTGCCGTGAATCCTGTCTCGGCAGCACCTCAGATCCCCGACTTCTTGAAGCATCCCAAGGTTGCCGATGCGCCTGCCTTGAGTGCTGTCGAATCGGCTGCGGCTAGCGATGGGGGAGCGGACGGCGGCGCCGCAGATAACGAGGGCGAAGAAGAGGACGGCCTCAAGCTTCCGCCGCTCGAAATCCTGCATGCCAACCCGCAGTCGGCTTCCGCCGCGTCTTCTGACAAGGAGCTGGAACAGACTGCCGAGTCGCTTCAGTCCACCTTGCTGGAGTTTGGTCGTAGTGCCCGCGTGGTCGGCTGGATCGCCGGCCCCACGGTGACGACCTTTAAGCTGCAACCTGGCGAGGGCGAGCGCGTGAGCAAGATTTCGAGCCTCGAGGACGATATCGCGCTATCGCTTGCTGCCCAGTCCGTGCGCATCTTTGCCCCGATCCCCGGCACCTCGCTTGTGGGTATCGAGATCCCCAATCGCAAGCGCCAGAACGTCAACCTGGGCGACGTGCTTCCCTATGTGAAGGGCGGTCCGCTCGAGCTCGCCATCGGTCGAGATGCCGAGGGTACGCCGGTCGTCGCCGACCTTGCCAAGATGCCCCACCTGCTGATCGCCGGTACCACGGGTTCCGGTAAGTCGGTCATGATCAACTCCATCATCACGACCTTGCTCATGCGCGCCCTTCCCGAGGACGTTCGCCTGATCATGGTCGACCCCAAGCGCGTCGAGCTTGCGGGCTATAACGGTCTGCCGCATCTTTACGTGCCTGTAGTGACCGAGCCCAAGCAGGCCGCGAGCGCTCTGCAATGGGCCGTGTCCGAGATGGAGCGTCGCCTGAAGGTCTTCGAGCGTCTCAACGTGCGTAAGATCTCAACCTACAACGAAAAGCAGGCCGCCGGCGAGTTTGAGCATTACGATAACCCGCCGCAAAAGATGCCCTACCTGGTCATCATCATCGACGAGCTCTCGGACCTGATGATGGTTGCCGGTAAGGATGTCGAGGCCTCGATCGTGCGTATTGCTCAGCTGGGCCGTGCCGCCGGTATCCACCTTATCGTGGCCACGCAGCGCCCGAGCTCCAACGTGGTGACGGGCCTCATCAAGGCCAACATCACCAACCGCATCGCCTTTAACGTCGCCACGGGCATCGACTCGCGCGTCATCATCGACCAGATGGGCGCCGAAAAGCTCACCGGTTTGGGCGACATGCTGTTCTCTAAGGTCGACTGGGGCAAGCCCCGCCGTATCCAGGGCTGCTTTGTCTCGGATGATGAAATCAACGAGATCGTCGAGTTCGTCAAGTCGCAGAGCGAGCCCGACTACCACGAGGAGATCCTGTCTGCCGTGGCGCCCGCTTCCATGTCCATGGCGGGTGGCGGCGGCATTGTCCGTACCGGAGTCGCCGAGCCGCAAGACGATGATCCGCTCATTTGGGAAGCCGCCCATATTGTGGTGGAATCGCAGCTTGGCTCCACATCTGGCCTGCAACGTCGTCTGAAGGTTGGCTATGCGCGTGCCGGGCGTATTATGGATATGCTGGAAGAAAAGGGTGTCGTCGGCCCGCCCGACGGTTCCAAGCCGCGCGAGGTCCTGTTGGACGAGGAGGGGCTTGCCGCGCTGGAGTCTGTCGACGCCGAGATGGCACGTGAAGATCGTGAGTTTGGAGGATTCTGATGGCTGCACGCTTTGGTGACATGCTGCTTGAGCAGCGTCGCCGAATGGGCCTTTCCATTCAGCAAGTCGCCAACACCATCAAAATCAGGCCGCAGATCATCGAGTTTTTCGAGACCGGTAACTTTGCTTCGATGCCGCCGCGCGGCTATGCGCAGGGCATGATTTCGAGCTATGCTCGCTTTTTGGGCCTCAATCCGCGCGAGGTCGTCAATGCCTACTTTGACGATCTGATGGCATACGAACGCGAGACGTCGCAGCAGGGCGGTCGTTTTCAGGACGCCGCCGGCTACGTCAATTCGCGTTCCTCGGTCGATAACGGGCGCTTCCTGATGGTTCAGGGCGGTCGTTCGACCCGCTATGGACAGCGTCCTCAGCAGGCCGGTTATATTACCGAGACGGGTTCGGGCGAGGAGATTCGCTCACAGCGTGACCGGTTCCGCAGTACGCCGATGCCCGAGGACCGTGCACTTCCCGCTGCCCGCGGCGTGGCTCGTGACCCTCGTGCCGGCTACGGCGACGGCGGCTATTCCGATCGCGGTTACCGTGGGGTCTCTTCTGGTCGCTCTCGCGGTGGCTATGCGGATGCCGATACCACGCAGGTGACGCCGCGTCTTCGCTCTCAATCACAGCCGTATGGCCAGCGCTCTTCGGCTCCGCGTTCGGGCCAGCGTGGCTATCAAGGCCGCGGTGAACTTGCGCCCCGCTCGGGTCAGCGCAGCCTTCAGGGCCAGGGTGGCTATCGCGGCCGTTCCGATAGCAATCGTGGTCGTATGCCTCAGGGAGGCGGCCGCAGCAGTTCCAATCGTGGACGCGGCGGATCACGTACTCCTCAAAACAACGGGCTCGATCCGCGTATCGTCTACGCCGGCATCGGTGCCGTTGCGCTGTTGTTGATTGTGCTCATCGTGGTGCTTCTGCGCGGCTGCGCATCTTCGGCGCCCGAGACCACGCCCGAGACGCCCACTGCTACCAAGACGACGACCAAGAAGTCTTCTAAGAAGACCGAAACGGTCGACGAGGACGAAGACACCGATGAGGCGACGGATGAGTCGACTGACTCGGACGCTACCAAGACGACGGCCAAGAAGGAAGAGAACGAGGTCACGAAGGTCAAAGTCTCCGTTGCCAAGGGAAAGACCGCGTGGATTGAGGTCAAGGTCGACGGCAAGTCGGTCTATGGCGCCCAAGCGACTGGCCCCTTTGAGCAGGAGTACTCGCCCGAGTCCTCGATCGAGATCACCACGTCCAAGCCTTCCGATGTCACCGTTACCAAGAACGGTGAAAAGGTTCGTTACGATACCAAGACCTCGGGCGTGGCGCGTGTGACGATCACCGTTCCCAAGAAGGAGACGACTGATTTCGAGAATGGTGAAAGTTCTGATGGTACCGATACCACCGATGGTGCCGATACCACCGACGTTACCGATGCCCAGTCCACGGATGGCGCCGATACCGCAACTGACGGTCAGACACCCACCGATTCTACCGACTATTCGTACGATAGCTACTAAGCCGCTCGTACGCGAAAGGAAACATCATGGCTAAAGATTCCAGCTTCGACGTCGTGTCCGAGGTCAACATGCAAGAGGTCGACAACGCCTTCCAGCAGACCACGCGCGAGATTTCCCAGCGCTATGACCTTAAGGATTCCGGCGCCACGATCGAGCTTTCGAAGGGCGACAAGCTCTTTACGATCAGCGCCCCGGCTGACTTTGTCTCTAAGCAGATTATCGACGTGCTGAGTTCCAAGCTCATCAAGCGCGGTATCGACCTCAAGGCTGTCTCGTGGGATGCTCCTCAGGCGGCGTCGGGCGGCACCGTGCGCGTGCTCGGCCATATTGTCGAGGGTATCGACCAGGCGACCGCCAAGAAGATCAACAAGGACATCAAGGATCAAAAGCTCAAGGTCAAGGTGACCATCGAGGCCGATAAGCTGCGTGTTTCCTCTGCTTCGAAGGACGCGTTGCAGACCGTGATCCAGTTCCTGCGCGACCATGACTACGGCCAGCCGCTGCAGTTCACCAACTACCGCTAATATCAATCGAAAGGACTGCTCTCCAACATGGATACACCGTTGGGCTCCGTGCTCTACATCACCCTCGGGTGCGCTAAGAACGAGGTTGACACCGACCGCATGCGTTCTCTTTTGACCGCCGCGGGCTACGAGGAGGCATTCGACCCGCAGGTTGCCGATATCGCCATCGTCAATACTTGCTCGTTCCTCGCCTCCGCAACGTCCGAGAGCATCGAGACCACGCTCGAGCTCGCCAACGAGGTTCAGGACGGCGTTCGTTCTTGCCCCATCGTCATGTGCGGCTGCGTGCCGTCGCGCTATGGCGATGACCTGCCTGACGAGCTGCCCGAGGTCGCTGCCTTTGTGAAGGCCGACGAGGAAGACGGCATCGTGGCGGTCATCGATGGCGTGCTGGGTGTCGAGCGTGAGATTGCAGCCTATATCCCGCAGGTCAAACGTACCGTCGAGGGTGCTGTCGCCTACGTCAAGATTTCCGATGGCTGCAACCGCTTCTGCAGCTTCTGCATGATCCCCTATATTCGCGGTCGCTATCATTCGCGCAATGCCGAGAGCATTATCTCCGAGGTGCGTGACCTGGTTGCCGGCGGTGTGCGCGAGATCGTGCTGATCGGCCAGGACACGGGCATCTGGGGTACCGACTTTGCCGACGAGGACGTCGCCGATGGCTCGCCGCGCAATCTGGCGCAGCTGCTGCGTGCCGTCGCCGAGGCCGTGCGCCCGCACAACGTCTGGGTCCGCGTGCTCTATCTGCAGCCCGAGGGCATGACTGACGAACTCATCGAGACGATTCGCGATACGCCCGAGGTGCTGCCCTATATCGATATCCCCGTGCAGCACTGCGACGCGCGCATTCTCAAGGCCATGCGTCGCTCCGGTTCGCGCCAGGAGCTCGAGGATCTGTTCCGTGACCTTCGCGAGCGCATCCCCGGCATCGTGATTCGTTCCACGGCCATGGTCGGCTTCCCGACCGAGACCGACGACGAGTTCCGCGATCTTATCGACTTTATGGACACCGTCGGCTTTGACTACACGAGTGTCTTTGCCTACTCGCAGGAGGAGGGCAGCCTGGCCGCTAAGATGGAGGGCCAGGTCGACGAAGAGGTCAAGCTCGAGCGCGCCCAGGAGGCCATGGACCTGGCCGAGTCGCTCGGTTTTGCCGCCACCGCCGCACATGTGGGCGAGCGCGCCCAGGTAATCGTCGACGGTATCGAAGAGACCGAGGATGGCGCCGAGCTGATCGGCCATGCCTGGTTCCAGGCGCCCGATTCCGATGGCGCGGTGCATCTGGACGCCAGCGAGGCGTCCGTGGGCGATATTCTGACCGTCGAGTTTACCGATAGCTTCTGCTATGAGCTTATCGGTCATGTTGTGGAGTAGGAGAGCGTCGTGGCTAACGAGAGCAATAAGGAACTGACGAGTGTCTGGACGCCCGCCAACATCGTGACGTGCGTTCGCATCGTCTTTATCCCGGTGTTCATGATCGTGTCGGCGCTTTCTCACACGAGTGTTGCCGGTACGGATTGGAGCACCTTCGACGGCCCGCTCGCCGCCGCTGCCTTCATTCTGTATGTGATCCTGTCGTGCACCGATAAGGTCGACGGTTATCTGGCGCGTTCGCGCAACGAGATCACCGACTTCGGTAAATTCTTGGACCCCATCGCCGATAAGCTGCTCGTGTTTTCGGCCCTGCTGCTGTTCTTGGATTTTGGCATGGTGACCGTGTGGTCCGTGTTCATTATCCTGTTCCGTGAGCTGCTGGTGAGCGCCCTTCGCATGGTCGCGAGCGCTGCCGGCGTGGTCGTTGCCGCCGATAAGCTCGGCAAGTATAAGACGGCGACCACGATGGTCTCCATTTGCGGCTATCTGTGCGTCTTTGCGATGGCCGGCCTTCAGCTGGGTCCGGTGTCGCTGCTGCTCGGTGTCTATTCGGTGTCGCGCTTCCTGTACGTCATCGCCGTGATTTTGACCATTGTCTCGGGCGCCCAGTACTTCTGGAACTGCCGCAAGATCGTCTTTTCGGTCTAGGTCCTGGTGGGTATGACGGAGTCTTATTTGCAGATTGCCGCAAACAACGAGGAGCTGGCGCGTGATATTGTCGAGCGCGCGAGTGCCCGTGGTGAGACGGTGTCGACGGCGGAGTCGCTGACGGCGGGCATGATTGCCTCGACGATTGCCGATATTCCGGGTGCCTCGGCGGTGCTTCGTGGCGGTGCGGTGACCTACTGCGATGAGATCAAACATCGCGTGCTCGGCGTCGAGCAGGAAACGCTCGATCGGTTTAGCGCCGTGTCGCATCAGACGGCACGTGAGATGGCCGCGGGCTCGCTGGACCTCTATCAGAGCGATATAGCCGTAAGCGCAACGGGCTACGCTGGACCCGGTGGTGGCACCGAGCAAGACCCCGCCGGCACGTTCTATATTGGCTGGGCGTATCGCGCGGCCGATGGGGGAGCGCCGGTTGTCGAGTCTGCGCGCTGTCATTACGAGGGCGATCGGTCGTGCGTTCGTGCCCATGCGGTCGCGGAGGCTTTGGGACGCATTGTCCGTGTGCTCAATTCTATGGAATAGACATGGTTTAAGGGGCCTTAGGGCCCCTTAATTGTGGAGATAGGGACCTTTGACCGGAATTACGTTTGCGCTGGTACATGGCATAAATTTGTTCGCGCACTCGCATTTGTGATTGGCGTGGTCAAGCGTTTGGTCGGTGATTGGTTGGCGTTTGGTCGGGTTTTGGAATGGTCGGGTGCATATGATGAATCTGAACGGTTGACCACGAACAGCCGTTCGTTTATTATCGTTTCAGGTTGTTAAGAGGAGGGCTATTCATGGCCAAGAATTCAGGTCCCGTACGTACCGTTCATGCACGCACGACGGGTAAAGAGCGCGACGAGATGATCGCCACCACCAAGGCCGAGATCGAGAAGAAGTTCGGCCAGGGCTCTATTATGAGGTATGGCGACGGCGGTCCCGAGCTCGAGGTTGAGGCTATTCCGACGGGCTCTCTGGCGCTCGATGCCGCCTTGGGTATCGGCGGCGTGCCGCGCGGCCGTATCGTCGAGATTTATGGCCCCGAGTCCTCCGGTAAGACGACGCTTTCGCTCGAGATCCTTGCGGAAGCGCAAGCCATGGGCGGCGTCGTTGCATTTATCGATGCAGAGCATGCGCTTGATCCCACCTATGCCGCGCGCATTGGCGTCGATATCGACGAGGTCCTGATTTCCCAGCCCGATACGGGCGAGCAGGCGCTCGAGATCGTCGATATGCTTGTGCGCTCCGGTGCCATCGACGCCATCGTCGTCGACTCTGTTGCCGCCTTGACTCCGCGTGCCGAGATCGAGGGCGAGATCGGTGACACGACGGTGGGTCTGCAGGCTCGTTTGATGAGCCAGGCACTCCGCAAGCTCGCCGGCTCGCTTGCCAAGTCCAACACGACCTGCATCTTCATTAACCAGCTGCGCGAGAAGATCGGCGTCATGTTCGGCAACCCCGAGACCACCACGGGCGGCCGTGCTCTCAAGTTCTTCTCTTCCGTGCGAATCGACATTCGCAAAATCGATACCATCAAGCTCAAGGACGAGGTTATCGGCAATCGCGTGCGTGCCAAGGTCGTTAAGAACAAGGTGGCGGCTCCGTTCCGTTCGGCCGAGTTTGACATCATGTATGGCACCGGCATCTCCAAAGAGGGCTCGATTTTGGATATGGCTGTTGAGTGCGGCATCTGCAAAAAGATGGGGTCCTGGTTTGCCTATGGCGAGGATAAGCTCGGCAACGGTCGCGAGGCCGCCAAGACGTTCCTACGCGAGCATCCCGATTGCGCCGACGAGATCGAGCACAAAGTTCGCCTTGCCTGTGGCCTTGAGTATGACGACGATGCTCCCTCCGAGGTTGAGTTGACCGACCAGCCTGCCCCCGAGGAGTTTGATGAGCTGTACGCCATCGATGGCTCCGCGATGCTTGACGATGACGACGAGTAGCGGATGCCGACATGTCGTATACGGTGACCGAGGCCACGGTCGTCTTTCCCGATAAGAAGGCGGCCTCCTCGTTCTCGAGCGGTTATGCGTCTAAAAAGCCCTGCGCGCATATCGATTGCGATCTCGAGGGCGGTTTTGAACGTTCCATTTGGATTCCCGTGCGCGTGGCGCGCCTGTACGTTAAGAACCGCCCCGACCTTCCCTGTGATTGGGATGACTTTCGCGAGGCGGTGCAGCTTATCGAACGTAAATGTGCGCTCACCATGGTGACTGAGATGCTTTCGCGCCGCGATCATGCCACGGGCGAGGTGTGCGATAAGTTGGCGCGCTATGGCTTTCAGCAGCCTGCGATCGATTTTGCCGTTGCTCGTGCGACCGAGTATCGTTTTTTGGATGAGAACCGCTTTTGTTCGTACTTTATCGAAGAACGCAAACGTCGCGGCTGGGGACAGCGCAAGATCGAGGTTGAGCTCAAACGCCGTCATGTCGTACTTGGCGACATCCCCGGGTATCCCGAGGCTTATTTTGCCGTGGACGACGACTTGGCCCGTGCTTCGGCCCTGCTCGCTAAACGTCGCGTTCCCGAGGTACGTGCATTTGAAAAGCTCGTCAGATTTTTGATGGGTAAGGGCTTCTCGTATCACATCGCCGCCGATGCCGTTAAGGCGCGCCTCGATGCTTCAAGCGAGGAATGCACCGTGTAAGCGTTCACCCGTTACGCCCCTGCCGTTCACCGTTTGATTGGCGCCGTGCTGGGTGCGTTTATTTGACAGTTGTTGCGGTTCAACGTAGGATAATCACTGTCATTTGCTTTGTGATATGTGCTCATCTGTGATGAGTTTGTTTATATGTTTATCTGTATCCGACCCGCATAAGCTGCGCCCATATTACTCAAATGTCGCGAGCCGTTCGTAAGGACGGTTCGCTTTGCTGTGTAACGAATCCATAAAAAGGAGTGAGCATGCCTATCATTGCAGCGCTCGTTGGCCTCGTTTTGGGTGCCATCGCCGCCATTGCCTACATGCGCACCGCCAAGCAGGGTAGTCTTCACGAGGCCGATGAAAAGATTCAGTCGGCACACGCGCAGGCAGAGTCCTTGATCGGTGATGCAAAGCGTCAGGCCGAGACTCTCAAAAAAGAGGCTCTGCTCGAGGCTAAGGAAGAGATCATCAAGAACAAGCAGGCCGCCGAGGCCGAGGACAAGCAGCGTAAGAGCGAGATTCGCACGCTCGAAAACCGCGTGATGCAGCGCGAGGAATCGCTCGATCGTCGCAACGATGCGCTCGATAAACGCGAGCATCAGCTGTCCAGCCAGGCCGGTCAGGTCGAGAAGCGCTCTCGCGAGCTTGAGGAGCTCTGCGCCAAGCAGACCTCCGAGCTCGAGCGTATTGCCGACCTTACGCGCGAGGACGCTCACAAGGAGCTGCTCGACAAGGTCCGTGGCGAGGTTACTCACGAGGCGGCCACCATCATCCGTGAGTCCGAGCAGCAGGTCCGCGCCGAGTGCCACAAGACCGCCCAGGAGATTCTCTCCCTGGCGATTCAGCGTTGCGCCGCCGACCATACCGCCGAGGTCACCGTTACTTCCGTTCATATTCCCTCCGATGACCTCAAGGGTCGCATCATCGGTCGCGAGGGTCGCAACATCCGCACCTTTGAGCAGGTGTCCGGCGTCAACCTCGTGATTGACGACACCCCCGAGACCGTCGTGCTTTCGAGCTTCGATCCGGTCCGTCGTGAGACTGCCCGCGTGGCGCTCGAGAACCTTATTGCCGACGGCCGCATTCACCCCGCCCGCATCGAGGAGATGTATCACAAGGCCGCCGACTTGGTTCAGCAGCGTGTACGCGAGGCTGGCGAGCAGGCCGCCTTCGATACCGGTATCCACGACCTGCATCCCGAGATCGTCAAGACCCTGGGCGCATTGCGCTACCGCACCTCGTTTGGTCAGAACGTGCTGCAGCACTCGCTTGAGGTTTCCGACCTTTGCGGCGTGATGGCCTCTGAGCTTGGTCTGGATGTTGTGACCGCCAAGCGCGCCGGTCTTCTGCACGACCTGGGTAAGGCCATCGACCACGACGTTGAGGGACCGCATGCTGTCATTGGCGCCGAGCTTGCCCGCCGTTATGGCGAGAAGCCCGTCATCGTCCACGCGATCGAGGCCCATCATGCCGATGTCGACCCCAACACGGTGCTCGACGTTCTGGTTCAGGCTGCCGATGCTGTCTCCGCTTCTCGTCCCGGCGCCCGTCGTGAGTCGGCCGAGAACTACATTAAGCGCCTTGAGAAGCTCGAGGAGATCGCTAACTCTCACGACGGCGTCGAGCGTACCTATGCCATGCAGGCCGGTCGCGAGGTTCATGTCATGGTTCAGCCGGACAAGATCTCCGATGCTCAGTCCACGGTGCTTGCGCACGATATCGCCCATCAGATCGAGGAAGAGATGGAGTATCCCGGTCAGGTGCGCGTTGTCGTGATCCGCGAGAGCCGCGCCGTCGATATCGCTAAATAATATGAACGACGCGAACGAGCTCATCTCATTTATCGCGTCGATGTCGGGGGAGGGCAACCTTCGCGTCGAGGAAAACCTTGGCGAGGGGTATGTCCGCCTCCGCGTTTCGGAGGCCGAGCGCCGTCAAGCCAAACACGACATTCAGCATGTAGAAGACATTGTCATCGAGATGCTGCGCAACGCTCGCGATGCCGGAGCCGATAAGGTCTATCTTGCCACGACCAAGGAGGAGGGTGTTCGCACCCTCCTCTTCCTGGATAACGGTTCGGGTGTGCCGCAGGATATGCAGGAGCGTATCTTCGATGCCCGTGTTACCTCCAAGCTCGAGAGCATGAAAATGGACCGTTGGGGTGTTCACGGTCGTGGCATGGCGCTGTTCTCTATCAAGCAGAACACGGATGAGGCACGCGTTGTTACATCGGGCGTCGATTTGGGTTCCGCATTTAAGGTGTGCGTTGCTACCGATCGCTTGGGTGAGCGTGCCGACCAGTCGAGCTGGCCTCAGGCCGTTAAAGACGAAGGCGGTCGCTATGTGTGCGCCCGTGGACCCCATAATATTATTCGCGCTGCTTGTGAGTTTGCTCTTGAGGAGCTGCGTTGCTGCGATGTGTATCTGGGCTCTCCGTCTGAGATTGCTGCGACCCTGTACGCTCAGGCTTCGAGCCGTCTCGATACGTCGCGCCTGCTCTTTATCGATGACGAGTGCGAACTTCCGGTTATCGATCGTTTGGGCCTTGCCTCTGATGCCGAGGACTTTATCCGGATCTGCTCCGGGCTGGGTCTCGAGATGTCCGAGCGCACTGCCCACCGTATTCTGTCGGGACAGATAAAGCCCGTTCGCGGCGTGACCGCGCGTCTGCTGCGCGAGCGCGATTCCACCTCGCATGCGCCGGCACCCGTCGATCTTGCCAAGGACCGTCGAGGTCTTCGCATCGCCAAGGATGATATGGCGCAGTTTTCGCGTGCGATCGAGCGTGACTTTAACGACCTCGCCGCCCGGTATTACCTCAATCTGTGCGGCGACCCTAAGATTCGCGTTTCGCGTGATCGCATCACCGTGACGTTCGATCTTGCCAAAGAGGAATAGCATCTTTACCGAGTCCGCTCGGTACGATACAGTTATTGCAGTTAAAACGTACTTTTAAACGCAGGAGTTTCTTCATGGATTGCCTGAAGGTATCAAGCAAATCATCGCCCGCGTCCGTTGCCGGCGCCATTGCCGGCATGGTCAAAGATGGCGTCCCCGTCAACATTCAATGCGTCGGTGCCGGTGCCGTCAACCAGGCTATCAAGGCCGTCGCCATTGCGCGCGGCTTTCTGATTCCGACTGGCTTCGATGTCTCCTGCGCGCCGGTGTTCTCCGATATTCTCATTAACGGAGAGTCGCGCACGGCAATTCGTCTCTCTATCTACGTTCACCAGATTAATCGGGCTGCTATGGATAACGTCGTTATGGACGACGTTAAGCCTGTTGCGTAAGCGAGTCATCTGCACGCTTGTAGCACCTATGCGCCCCGTCGATACCATCGTTAGGATGTAAGCTCATGGACCAGCGTTCCGTACGCGATATTCTTGCCGGCAAAACCTACTTTATCCGCACGTTCGGCTGTCAGATGAATCAGCACGACTCTGAGCGCGTGAGTGGTTTGCTCGATTCTTATGGCTGTCTTATGGCGCTCGATCCCGAGCATGCCGATATTGTAGTGTTCATGACGTGCTGTGTTCGCGAGGCTGCCGATACGCGCCTGTATGGTCAGTGCAATTCCTGCAAGAGTCTTCCTCCTTCGCCTTCGGGTAAGCGCGTGGTCGCCGTGGGCGGCTGCATCGCCCAGCGCGATGGCGAGGGCTTGCTCACTAACGTCGATAACGTCAACGTCATTTTTGGTACCCATTCCATTGCTCACGTGGCTGAGCTTATCGCCGAGGCGTTTATGGATGGCAAGCGTCATATCCGCACGAACGAGCATGAGGATACCGACGCCATGAGTATGCCGTGGCACCGCGAGACGCAGTATCACGCATGGGTGCCCATCATGACGGGCTGCAACAACTTTTGTACGTACTGCATCGTGCCCTACGTCCGTGGTCGTGAGAAGAGCCGTCCCTTCGAGGAGATTGTCGACGAGGTGACCGGGCTCGTGCGTCAGGGCGTGCGCGAGATTACGCTTCTGGGCCAAAACGTGAACTCTTACGGTCGCGATCTCTTTGGCAAGCCGCGCTTTGCCGACTTGCTGCGCGCCGTGGGCGATACCGGCGTCGAGCGCGTCTTCTTTACCTCTTCGCATCCTAAGGATCTGCTGCCCGAGACCATTGATGCTATGGCCGAGACGCCTGCTGTCATGCCACAGCTTCACCTGGCCGTTCAGTCGGGTTCCACGCGCATCCTTAAAGAGATGAATCGTCGTTATACACGTGAGGATTATCTGGGCCTGGTCGATCGTATTCGTAACCGTATGCCCGATATTGCGCTTTCGACCGACATCATCGTGGGTTTCCCGGGCGAGACCGAGGAAGACTTTGAGCAGACGCTCTCGCTTGCCGAGACGGTGCGCTATGCTCAGGCCTACACGTTTATTTACTCCAAGCGCGCCGGTACCCCGGCAGCTGAGATTTATGATCCCACCCCGCATGAGGTTATCCTTGAGCGCTTTAACCGTCTGGTCAAGGTTATCGAGACGACGGCACACGAGTATAACCAGGGCGAGCTTCACACCGTGGTGCCTGCACTTATTGAGGGTACGAGCAAGAAGAACGACGCTGTCCTTCTGGGCAAGAGCCCCAAGAACCAGACGGTGCATGCGCCGATTCCTACTGGCTATAGCATCGATCAGCTCATCGGCAAAATCGTCGATGTTGATATTGATGTCGCCAAGACGTGGTATCTGTCTGGCTCCGTCGTAGGCGAGCCTCGCTAATGATTTCTCCCGGTGCAAGCCTTTCTGCCGTAGCGATTGTCGGTCCGACGGCGGTTGGCAAGAGCGATGTTGCCGACCGTCTGGCTGCTCGTCTGTCGTCTGAAGTGTTGTCTTGTGACGCGATGCAAATCTATCGCGGTATGGACATCGGTACGGCCAAGATGATGCCCGAGGAGTGCTCTGCACCTCTGCGTCTTGTCGATATCGTGGATCCGGGTGTCGCATATTCTGCCGCGCTTTATCAGTCGGACGCCCGAGCGCATATCGAGCGTTTGCTTGGCGAGCAGCGTCTTCCGGTCTTTTGCGGCGGTACGGGCCTGTATCTCAAGGCTGCACTCGATGAAATGGATTTTCCTTCGGGTGATCTCGAGGACGAACGTCGCGCGGGCTACCAGGAGCTTGCCGAGCGCATTGGTGAGGAGGCACTGCATGCTCTGCTTGCCGAGCGCGACCCCGAATCGGCTGCCGTGATTCATCCCCATAACGTGCGTCGTGTGATTCGTGCGCTCGAGATGCACGATGACGGTGTGTCGTATGCCGAGCAGAAGTCGAAATTCAGCGTTCCGCGTGAGCGTTATCATGCCTTGTGGTTTGGTCTGACGCGTAGCCGTAAATTGCTCTATGAGCGCATTAACCTGCGTGTCGACCTTATGTTTGAGCAGGGGCTGGTTGGTGAGGTCCGTGGCCTTATGGACCAGGGCCTAGGTGATGCACTGACGTCGATGCAGGCAATCGGTTACAAAGAGATTATTGATGCCTTGCGAGGCACTATTTCCATGGATGAGGCCCGCGATCTTATCAAGATGCGCTCACGTCGCTATGCCAAGCGCCAGCTATCCTGGTTTAAGCGTGACGATCGCATCGTGTGGTTCGATATGGATGAGTTTACGATCGATGAGGTCGTTGATGATATCTACCGTCGAATCGAGGCTGCCTAATGGCACGTTTTCCCTTGGTCTCTACGGCGCCTGAACCTGAGCGCGCCATCTTGGTTGGTGTTGAGTGGCGCGATAACGCCTGGCCGCTCGACCGTTCGCTCGATGAGCTCGAGCGCTTGGCTCACACTGCTGGAGCCCAATGCGTGGCACGCTTGTCGCAGCGCCTGGTCAAGCCCTATCCCAAATCGTTTATCGGCTCCGGAAAGGTCGAGGAGCTGTGCGGTTTGGTGCATCGCATGGATGCGGATGTTGTTATCTTCGATGACGACCTGACGCCTTCGCAGCAGTCCTATCTTGAGAAGGCCGTGGGCGAACCGGTCAAGATTATTGACCGTACGGCGTTGATTTTGGATATCTTTGGCCTGCATGCCCAGACGCGTGAGGGCCGCTTGCAGGTGCAGCTGGCACAGTTGCAGTATCTGCTGCCTCGTCTGCGAGGTATGTGGAGCCATCTTGCTAAGGAACAGACGCGTGGCGGTATTGGCTCGCGCTTTGGCCAGGGTGAAAGCCAGCTCGAGGTCGACCGTCGCCTGATTCGCAATAAGATCGCAGCTCTTCGACGTGAACTGAAGCAGGTTGAACAACGTCGTGATGTGCAATCGAAAAGTCGTATTGAATCGCCGGCGTTTCGCGTGGCGTTGGCTGGCTACACCAATGCCGGTAAGTCGACGTTGCTTAATCGATTGACGGGATCCAAGGTACTTTCGCAGGATAAGCTGTTTGCCACGCTCGACCCCACAACGCGCTCGTACCGTTTACCCGGTGGCCGTGGCATGACGATCACCGATACCGTTGGCTTTATTCAAAAGCTGCCCCATGGCCTGGTCGACGCGTTTAAATCTACGCTTTCCGAGGTACTCGGCGCCGATTTGATACTTAAAGTTGTAGATGCTTCCGATGAGGATTACGAGCGTCAGCTCGAGGCGGTTGATCGTGTCCTTGATGAGATTGGTGCCGGTGAGCGCCTGACGCTTACCGTGTTCAATAAAATTGATCTGCTCGATAGCGTCGATCGCTTGAGCTTTCGCCGGCGCTATCCCGAGGCGGTGCTGTTCTCGGCTCAGACGGGTGAGGGCCTTGATGACTTAGTCGACCGCATCGCTCGTGAAGCGGCCGCTACGGACGTGTTGCTCTCGGCCGATATTCCGTATCGAGAGGGCGCGTTAATCACGCTCGTGCACGAGCAAGGAACCCTTCTGCACGAGGAATACCTCGAGGACGGCGTTCGTATTGTGGCAAAGCTTCCGGCCCGTATCGCACCACGTCTTGAGCGTTACCGAACGGAATAAATCAGCTCCAGTACGCCCAAGATAACCGGTTGATGAAGCAGGTAGAACGGCAGTGCATGGCCTCCGAGGCTTGCGAGCGCCGGGATGGGATTCTCATAGGCCCATGCTGGCGCTTCACGGTTTGCTTTTTGTGCCGTGCGGGCGGCAAAGAAGCCTGTGAGGTACATAAATAAGAAGGGTATGAGCGGATAGTAATCACCGGAGACAAAGTCTGGACCTGGGAAACCTAGCCAAGCTAGATAGGGGATAGGGTAGACCGCTTTAGGAATGCTCCAGGTGAAGGCAAAGAGTATAAGGCAAATCGGTATACCCAAGCTCGTCGGCACCCTATCGAGAATCGGGCGCGTAAGTGCAACAATGGCAGTGCACGCCGCCATGCAGAAAATGATGCCGAAGTTCACTGAGTCATCGACTGAGACAAGCGTCGTCGCGAGCCACACAACTAAAGCAGCGGCTGCATATTTAGCGGCACGTTTGATGTTGTTGCGCGAGAGGGTACACATCCAGCCGGCAATAAACAAAAATACCCAACTGATGCTGGCACGCCAGATGTCTTGGAAGATGGTCTGGGTAAACCAGGGCATATCCCAACCATATAGGTAGACAAGGTCGTAGCAGGTATGAAATCCCGCCATCGACAGCATGGTAAACCCGCGAATGGTATCAAAGACCGTGATGCGTTTTTGCATTACGAAAACCGGCGCATCAAACCGACGACCTTGCCCAGAATCGTGGGATTTGTCGCGTAGATAGGCTCCATGGTGTCGTTTTCGGGCTGCAGGCGAACGCGTCCCTGCTCCTTGTAGAACGTTTTGACCGTTGCAGAACCATCGATCATGGCCACGACAATCTCACCATTCATGGCGCTCTTCTGCTCGCGAACGATGATGTAGTCGCCGTTATAGATACCGACGTTAATCATCGAATTGCCGTGGACCTCGAGGATAAAGGAACCCTGGTCCGTTGCGATCTCGGTTGGGATGGTAAAGGTATCCTCGATATTCTGCTCGGCAAGGATGGGAATCCCTGCGGCGACACGGCCTACGAGAGGCAGCGATACGGTGCCGCGGGGCGCCGTGGGCTCCTCGGATTTTGAGATGGAGACGGAAGATCCGTCCTCGTCAAAGAGCTCGAGAGCGCGAGGCTTGGTGGCGTCACGCTTGAGCAGGCCGCGTGCTTCGAGTGCGGAGAGATGAGCATGTACGGTGCTAGGGGAGGAAAGGCCCACGGCCGAAGCCATCTCGCGCACACTGGGCGGATAGCCCTTCTCCTGCTGATATTCCTTGATGAAGTCGTAAATTTGCTGCTGACGCTTGGTAATTTTGCGAGCCATCAGGGATTCCTCTCTACCCATACCAAACAAATGTTCTATTTTTGCTTGACAGGAACAACTGTTCGAAGATAATAATAACCGAACACTCGTTCCCGCGCTAGACTTTTTTGTCCCCGCGGCTTGATAAAACAGTTCTCGTCAAAACAAGCGAGAGGAGAACAGAATGAACGCAGCGGATATGGTCCAGGGAAACCTCGCTCTTAAACTTGAGGTGCCCGCCACGCCTGCCTTTACGGTCGTGAAGGGCGGACGCTCTCATTTTCAGGCCGTGGCCACTAAACCCGTTCGCACCCAGTGTGCGTCCGCTGCTTTGGCTCCTGTTGCCCTGAAGGCCTCGACGATTGTTGCTGTTGCTGTAGCGTTCACCCTGTTCTTCGTGCTCGCCACGTCAGTTTTTTCTGCTCGCCATGCAGCATATGCCGATTCCGTAGCTAACGTTACCTACGAGACTGTTCGTGTGCAGTCCGGCGATTCCCTGTGGTCGCTTGCCCAGGAGCATCCCATCGATGGCCTTTCCACGCAGGAGACTTCCGACATGATTCGTAGCGTCAATCACCTCGATCGCGGCTCTCTTGATGCCGGTGCAGTTCTGAAAGTTCCGACTCGTTCGTAAGATTTCGGCTCGGTCGCATGGTACCCTTGTTATCGTTTAAGAGGAGGTACCATGCGCTGTCCCAAATGCGGCAAAGCACATACCCGCGTTGTCGATTCCCGTATGCAGGAGTCGAACAACACTATCAAGCGCCGTCGTGAATGCTGTTCGTGCAATTATCGTTTTACGACGTTCGAGCGCTGCGAAGATCCCATCGAGGTTATCAAATCCGACGGATCAAAGCAGCGGTTCGATCGCAACAAGCTGCTGGTCGGTCTGATGCGCGCCACGATTAAGCGCGATATCGACACGAAAAAGCTCAACGAGATCATCGATGATATCGAGGTGGAGCTGCGTTCCCGTACGCTGACGGCCGTTACGTCCCACGAACTGGGCGATATGGTGCTTAAGCGCTTGGCTAAGATCGACAAGGTGGCCTACATTCGATTTGCCTCGGTCTATCGCGATTTCAAAGACGTCGACGAGTTTTTGCAAGAGCTCGACAAGCTAAGGTGATTTCATGTCCAACATTACCGTTAACATTAAGCGTCTCGATCCCACGGTCGAGCTTCCCAAATACGCTCATCCCACAGATGCCGGTCTTGACCTCCGCGCCAATGAAGATTGCATCCTCAAGCCCTTTGAGCGCCGATTGGTCTCCACTGGCTTGGCCATTGCGCTGCCCGATGGCTACGCCGGCTTTGTCCAGCCCCGCAGCGGCCTAGCAATTAAGCAGGGCCTGTCTATAGTCAACACGCCCGGTCTCATCGATGCTCACTATCGAGGCGAGCTTAAGGTCATCCTCATCAACCTGGATCCCACCAACAATATCCAGATCAACAAAGGTGACCGCATCGCCCAGCTCGTCATCCAAGAAGTCCCCACGGTCAATCTCGTAGAAGTAGAAGAACTAGACAAAACCGACCGAGGCAAAGGAGGCTTCGGCTCCAGCGGCGTCGCCTAGGGGCGCTCGTATCCCTCCCGCCCGTCTCTCACACATATCATTCCATGCTCAAACATTCTCGCGTCGCTTCGCTCGCTGCGAAACTGCGCGTGGAACGATATAGGTAAGCCCCGGGCGGGCGGTTACTCGC
>UQUD01000025.1 GCA_900544225.1 uncultured Collinsella sp. | reverse complement strand
AAGCCCGATCGTATTGTCGTCGCCCTTGGCGGCAACGCCCTCGGCAACAACCCCGTCGAGCAGATCGAGGCCGTGAGCAACACCGCCCACGCTCTCCTCGGTCTCATCGAGCAGGGCAATGAGATCATCATCACCCACGGCAACGGCCCGCAGGTCGGCATGATCCAGAACGCCTTCGCCGCTGCCCACGATGCCATCGGTACCCCCGAGATGCCGCTGCCCGAGTGCGGCGCCATGTCCCAGGGCTACATTGGTTATCACCTGCAGCAAGGCATCGGCCGCGAGATGCACAAGCGCTATAAGCGTTGGCACGCCGCCACCGTCGTCACCCAGATCGAGTGCGATCCGGATGATCCCGCGTTCAAGAACCCGACCAAGCCGATCGGACCCTTCTACACCGAGGAGCAGGCCAAGGAGTTCATGGCCGAGGATCCCTCCAAGGTCTTCGTCGAGGATTCCGGCCGCGGCTGGCGTCGCGTCGTCGCTTCCCCCGATCCCAAGAAGATCGTCGAGGCCGACTCCATCCTCAACCTGCTCGACAACGAGTTCATCGTCATCGCCTGCGGTGGCGGCGGCATCCCCGTCGTCCGCGACTACGAGAACAAGGGCTGCTACAAGGGCGTTCCCGCCGTCATCGACAAGGACCTGGGCGGCGAGCTGCTGGCCGAGGACTGCGACGCCGATGTCCTGTTCCTGCTGACCGCCGTCGAGCATGTCGCCATCAACTTTGGCAAGCCCAACCAGGAGGAGCTCGAGGAGCTCACCGCCGACGAGGCCGAGCGCCTGGCCGACGAGGGTCAGTTCGGCAAGGGTTCCATGGAGCCCAAGGTCCGCGCTGCCATCAAGTTCGCCCGTTCCCGCAAGGGCCGCACCTGCATCATCGGTGCTCTGGACAAGGCCGCCGAGACCATGGCCGGCCTCTCCGGTACCCGCATCCACGAGTAGTCTCTACTCTGTTGCATCTCTCGTGGGCGCCAGGCAAAGCGCCCACAAACTAGCCTCTCTTCATGAGCCCCGCAGTCCGCTCCGACTGCGGGGCTTTTGCTATCCACCTAGTCATCGGGGACGTTCTTAAACGACTAGTCAAAAGGGACGCTCTTGCCGCGGGCAGGTACGGCACCTGGTGATTTACGACTAAGAGGCTAGTACGTCAGATCGTGAGTTGCCTGAAACCAAACGACGACACCTAAAATACGAAGGCGACGCCTGTCTAGAGTGAAGTCGGGTTCTTCTGTCAAATAGGAATACGTTGACAGCGCAATCGTGTTCCCTCGGATTTCATATCGCCGAATAACTATGGCTGATGCGTCTACCATGGCAACGACGGTGCATCCGTTCCACGGTTTAGCAACAGGATCGACCAGCAGAACACTGCTTTGCGGATAGCAGCGTGACATGCCGCTGCCGTTCATCTGAACTAGAAAGCCTCCCGGGTGCCTTTCGAGAACGGGTCCTGGAACGAAGGTGCGCCCACTGTTCTTAAGACTAAAGCCACCGTTGCGGCGTACGATTTTATAGATTTCGCATTCTTCGTTTTGGGCCACGTTCTGGCTATTCTCAGGCCGCGAGCTTAAGCCGGCAGAAGCAAGGCCGCTATTACTTGCGGCGAGCTCATCAAACGTTACATCGAAAAGCTCGGTCAGCTTATCGAGAGTCGACACCTTGACGGCGGTGTGTCCACGTTCCCAACGGCATACCGTTTCTTTGGTAACGCCGAGCATGTCGGCAAATTGCTGCTGCGTTAAGCCTTCGCGGGTTCTAAGGCATTTAATGTTATCCCCTTGGGCCATGTTATTCATCACGCCTAAGTGGCAAGCACAAACAGTTGGGCCCGCCAAAGCCGTTTGTCAGCTCGTGTATGGAAATGGGAACAAGATCGATTCCGGCCTGTTCAAGAGCAGCGTTCGTCGCTTGATTCTCTTCATAGACACAGACTTTGCCCGGTCGGAGGCACAGCACGCTGGCTGCGTTATTCGTGCACTCTTTTTCTGCCAAATTGGGATTAGATCCACCGCAGGGAATAAAACGAAGTTCGGGTATGCCGAGCGCGGCGGCCAGTGCCTCCTTGACTCCTTTTTCGACGGCGTGAATCTGGCAGAGATTCTCTGCTCGATTTCGCGTAATCTGATAAGAGCGAGATTCCGCGAGTAGCTGGGGGTCGACAACAAAAGTATCGTAGTCGACCCGGCTTAGGTACGTATCAAGATGGATACACAGGCTCCGCTCGGGTACCTCAATTGCCCATACGGCGTCGATGCTCGAGTCGGGATTCCACAGGAGGGTACGAGCGAGCATATCGATGGCTGCAGATTCGGTTCTCTGAGAGATGCCGACTGCGACATTATGAGCATCAAGATTGATGATATCGCCCCCTTCAATATGGAAGGTCGAATCGTGACGATAAAACGAGGGCGTGTCCTTGAAATTGGGATGGTATTTAAAAATCGTTTGGTAGAGCGCTACTTCGCGATTGCGCTCGGGCCAATACATGTGGTTGAAGGAGATGCCGGAGCCGATGGTGCTTACCGGGTCGCGCACGAACCACATGGTGTTTAATGGACTTACGAGCAGCTCGTCAGGGGCATAGGCCTCGCCGGTTAATTCGGCGAGTCTGTCCCCGCCGTCGAAGCAGTATGTAACTTGCCCGTGGCGGATGCCGCCAATCGATGCCGAGACGAGCTCCTGCGCCGATCGGGTGTGTTCAAGATGCTCGCGGACTGCTTGCTGCAACTCGGCGCCAATTGCGCCGCATTCATCGACAAAGGAATCGACAAAAGATGCTCGAGCTTCGGGGCATGAGTCAAGCGCTTCTATAAGAAGTTGGTCGAGATACAGAACCTCTACGTCTTCATGCTCGAGCACTGAGGTATAGGCATCACACTCAGCTAGGGCTCTATCCAAGTCAAATAGGCTGCTCGATGGTCTTAGGCTAAAAACTTGGCCAAAATGGCCTTCGGGATAGTTTTGGGTTTCGATACCGGGTCGATATAAAAGGGCCTGTTTAAGCTTACCGATTTCGCTGGTGACATGAATTGGCATTAGAACGCTCGCTTTAATTCGGATGATGATTGATGTCAATTATCGTTCTGCTGGGAGAAGTTTAAGTGAGTATGTTGTGGGTATCGGTGGGCGGCTTAAGCTCTTGATTGAAAGTCATCAATTGATAAAAAATATCAATTTAGTTCCATAGTTGAGCTTATATATCAATAAAAATCCGTCTGCGTTTTAATACTATCCATTCGCATAAATATCTAATGTCAACTGGCGTGAAAACCGAATAATAAGGTTGCCGGCGAAAAGCTCGTATCGAAAACCCGCAAACTAAAGGAGGCATAATGGCCGAAGTGCAAAAGAAACGTGGGCTACGAATTCCGCACGTCTACACCATTATCTTCATTCTCATGGCGTTGACCGCAGCCCTTACGTGGATCGTCCCCTCCGGCTCGTTTGAGAGGCAGGAGCTCAACGGACGCGAGGTCACTGTTGCCGGAACATATGAGTCCGTTGAAAAGGTTTATGCGGACGAAGACGGCGCTGAGGTCGACCTGAAGCAAGGCCTGTTCGATGTACTCGAGGCTCCTGCGGTGGGAATTCAGCAGGCAGTTGAGGTCGTTGCCTTTATTCTGATTGTCGGCGGATCCTTTCAGGTCATTACTGCCACTGGAGCAATCACCAGCGGCGTGGCGCGCATCGTTAAGAAGTTCAAGAGTAAAGACATCCTGATTATTCCAATTTTGATGGCGGTTTTTGCGCTGGGCGGTAGCACGTTCGGCATGGCGGAGGAGACCCTTCCATTTTTTGCCATCTTGTTGCCGATTGTTATGGCTATGGGATATGACTCCATTACGGCCTTTATGATCGTGTTCGTTGGGGCCCGTATTGGCTATATCGCATCGACGGTCAATCCCTTCAATGTTTTGATTGCTCAGGGAATTCTGAATATCCAGGGTAATCCCCAGCTCTGGCTTCGCGTTGTTGCCCTAGTTGTGCTGACCGCCATCGCTATTGCATGGGTCGTGTTGTACGCTCGAAGGGTGAAGAAGAACCCCGAGTCCTCGATTGCTTACGCTGATGATATCGAGAAGCGCAAAGAACATGCATCAAATGACGAGCTGCTCGAAGCCGATTTCACCGGGCGCCAGAAGGCCGTAATCATCGTATTCGTGCTTGGAATCGCCGCCATTGTCTGGGGTCTTGTAACCCAGGGCTGGTATATGAACGAGATCTCTGCAGTCTTTATGGCTATGGCGCTTCTGTCTGGCATCGTATCGGGCATGAGCGAGAAGGAGATTGCTACAGAGTTTGTTAAGGGTTTGGGCGACTTTGTTTTCTCTGCGGTCGTGGTCGGTCTTGCTCGAGGCATTTTGGTTATCGCCAACGATGGCTTGATTATCGATACGGTCCTAAACGCTCTTGCGACTGGCCTTGCCGGAATCCCCTCTGTTCTCTTTACCAGCATTTTGTATGTTGTTGACAACTTGCTTTCGATTCTGGTTCCCAGCTCTTCGGGCATCGCGGCGCTCACCATCCCCGTCTTTGGGCCTCTGGTTGAGCTCATGGGGCTAAATCCAGAAGCTGCGGTTACTGGCCTTTCGATGGGATCTGCAGCGATGTCGCTGATTTCCCCCACCAGCGCAATGCTTGTCGCCGGTCTTGGTGTTTGCAAGATCTCTCTTGGCCAGTGGTGGCGAGTTTCCTGGAAGTTCTTCCTTGTGGTCAGTGCGGTCTGTCTCGTATTTACCGCGGTATCCGGTCTGCTTCCGATTGTCTAGCAAACGAAACGACAACTTTGTAAGCCATTGCAATAACTATTGAGCTCTAATCTAGAAAGGAACGATGATGAGCAAAGGTCTGAACGTTCATAGCGAAATTGGTGCCCTCAAGAAGGTATGCGTGCACCGACCGGGCTTGGACTTGGTAAACATGAAGGCGGAGGATTTTGAGCGCGCCTGGATTCATGACGCGTTTTATCTCGAGTATGCCCAGCGAGAGCATGACGAGTTTACTAATCTTCTTCGCGGTGCTGGCGCCGAGGTTGTTTATATGGAGGACTTGCTTGCCGAGACTTTCGATCAGGTTGAGGGTTCTCGTGCCGAGTTTATGAGCAAGTTCGTTCCCGAGGCCAAGATTGAGAACCTGGCGCTTCGTCAGGCAGTCGTGGAGAAGCTCGACTCCATCAAGGACAACAAAGAGTTTGTCCTTACCGCTATGGGCGGTCTTTACGTACGCGATCTCGAGATTCCGCATGTGGGCGGTTCTCTTGCGGCCATGGATAGCGACGAGCTAAAGCCCGACGAAATGGTCTTGTTCCCGATGCCCGCCTCCTACTTCTCGCGTGATCCGATCGCTGTGGTCGGTAAGGGTGCGATGATGAACCGCATGTACTGGCATCAGCGCAACCGTGAGGTCGTATTCTATGAGACGATCATGCGCCACCATCCTGATTATGCTGGGGCTCCGCTTTGGTACGACCACAATAGCGATTGGCATATCGAAGGCGGCGACGTTCTGAACATTAACGCCACCACGCTTGCAATCGGTATTTCCGAGCGTACCCAGACCGCAGCCATCGACCAGCTTGCCAAGAATCTGTTCTGGGGCACGGGAGAGTCCGAGATCGAGCAGGTATTTGCCATCAAGATCCCCCACGGCTATGCCTATATGCATCTTGATACGGTTTGTACTCAGGTTGATTACGATAAGTTTACCGTCTACCCCGGTATCTACGAGACGCTTCGTGCCTATCGACTCACCAAGGGCGATTCGGATGGCGAGGTCTTTATCGAGGAGATCGAGGGAACGATTCAGCAGATTCTTGAAATGGCAACCGGTATCGACCATATCACGATGATCGAATGCGGCGCCGGCGATCCGATCGAGGCATCCCGTGAGCAGTGGAACGATGGTTCCAACACGCTTGCTGTTGCGCCGGGTAAGGTGTGCGTCTATGAGCGCAACGTTGTTACCAATGATGCGCTTTATAAGGCGGGCGTTGAGCTGTTGGTTGCTCCTTCCGAAGAGCTGTCTCGTGGTCGTGGTGGCCCGCGCTGCATGACCATGCCGTTCTGGCGCGAAGAAATTTAATTCCGTTCTGGTCCGAGATGCGCGGATGCGCGTTCTTCGCGCACCGCGCACTCATCAATTAGGTTAATAATGAAAGGAACCTATCATGGCACTGAATCTTTCTGGTCGTAGTTTTCTGACCCTGCTTGATTTCACTACCGAGGAGATCGAGTATATGCTCGAGCTTTCGAAGGACTTTAAGAATCTCAAGCGCATGGGCGCTCCCCATCGTTATCTTGAGGGCAAGAACATCGTTCTGCTGTTTGAAAAGACTTCGACGCGTACGCGCTGCGCTTTCGAGGTGGGCGGTATGGATCTCGGCTTAGGTGTAACCTACCTTGACCCCGGTTCGTCGCAGATGGGCAAAAAGGAGTCCATTGAGGATACCGCCCGCGTGCTTGGTCGCATGTACGACGGTATCGAGTATCGCGGCTCTGACCAGTCCATTGTTGAGGAGCTTGCCGATAAAGCCGGCGTTCCCGTGTGGAATGGTCTCACCAATGAGTATCACCCGACCCAGGCTTTGGCGGATATCCTTACGATGCGCGAGGAATTCGGTGACACGCGTGGCCTCAAGCTGACCTATCTCGGCAAGGAGCAGGGCAATGTAAGCGATTCCCTCATGGTGATCTGCGCCAAGCTCGGCATCAACTTCTGCTCTTGTGGGCCGAAGGGCGACGTTGAGGGCGCTACCCACTTTGATCCCGAGCTGCTTGAGACTTGCCAGAAGATCGCCGAGGAAAATGGCTGCACCATTCAGCTTACTGACAACATCGATGAAGGCGTAAAGGATGCCGACGTTATTTACACCGATGTCTGGGTTGGCATGGGCCAGGCTGAGGAGCTCTGGAAGAGCCGTATCAAGCTGCTCTCCCCGTACCGCGTAACCTCGGAGGTCATGGCGAAGGCAAACCCCAACGCTATCTTCATGCATTGCCTCCCGAGCTTCCACGATACCAAGACCACCATCGGAGCGGAAATCGCGGAGAAGTTCGGCGTAACCGAGATGGAGGTCACCGACGAGGTCTTCGAGTCCGATAAGTCTCGCGTCTTCCAAGAGGCAGAGAACCGCATGCATACCATTAAAGCCGTGATGTACGCTACTCTTCGATAAGGAGGCACGCATGTCCAAACCCTACGGTAAGCCCGATCGTATTGTCGTCGCCCTTGGCGGCAACGCCCTCGGCAACAACCCCGTCGAGCAGATCGAGGCCGTGAGCAACACCGCCCACGCTCTCCTCGGTCTCATCGAGCAGGGCAATGAGATCATCATCACCCACGGCAACGGCCCGCAGGTCGGCATGATCCAGAACGCCTTCGCCGCTGCCCACGATGCCATCGGTACCCCCGAGATGCCGCTGCCCGAGTGCGGCGCCATGTCCCAGGGCTACATTGGTTATCACCTGCAGCAAGGCATCGGCCGCGAGATGCACAAGCGCTATAAGCGTTGGCACGCCGCCACCGTCGTCACCCAGATCGAGTGCGATCCGGATGATCCCGCGTTCAAGAACCCGACCAAGCCGATCGGACCCTTCTACACCGAGGAGCAGGCCAAGGAGTTCATGGCCGAGGATCCCTCCAAGGTCTTCGTCGAGGATTCCGGCCGCGGCTGGCGTCGCGTCGTCGCTTCCCCCGATCCCAAGAAGATCGTCGAGGCCGACTCCATCCTCAACCTGCTCGACAACGAGTTCATCGTCATCGCCTGCGGTGGCGGCGGCATCCCCGTCGTCCGCGACTACGAGAACAAGGGCTGCTACAAGGGCGTTCCCGCCGTCATCGACAAGGACCTGGGCGGCGAGCTGCTGGCCGAGGACTGCGACGCCGATGTCCTGTTCCTGCTGACCGCCGTCGAGCATGTCGCCATCAACTTTGGCAAGCCCAACCAGGAGGAGCTCGAGGAGCTCACCGCCGACGAGGCCGAGCGCCTGGCCGACGAGGGTCAGTTCGGCAAGGGTTCCATGGAGCCCAAGGTCCGCGCTGCCATCAAGTTCGCCCGTTCCCGCAAGGGCCGCACCTGCATCATCGGTGCTCTGGACAAGGCCGCCGAGACCATGGCCGGCCTCTCCGGTACCCGCATCCACGAGTAGTCTCTACTCTGTTGCATCTCTCGTGGGCGCCAGGCAAAGCGCCCACAAACTAGCCTCTCTTCATGAGCCCCGCAGTCCGCTCCGACTGCGGGGCTTTTGCTATTCACCTAGTCATTGGGGACGTTCTTAAATGACTAGTCAAACAAGAGCGTCCCCAATGACCACTCATTTAAGTCTGTCCCCAATGACTAGTAGTAGGCCCACATGGCTTCGACTTCGTTGAGGACCTCTACGACGCCCCAGCGGCGGGCGCTGCGGCTGGCCGAGTTGGGGTCGTAGACGCCAATCTGGTTGGCATCGTCGATGCCGTAGAGCACGATGTAGTGGCCTACGTTGGTAAACGTACCGGGGCGCACTGCGGCGATGACGGGCACACCCGAGCGAAGTGCTTGGGTAATCGATTGGCGATCGTTATAGAGCTGTGTTCCGTTGAGCCCCAGCTGCCACGCACCGCCTGTCATAAACGACCACTCGGTGGCACCGGTGGGGGCGTAGTTGCCGGCTTCGGCCAGTGCGCATATATCGACCGGCGTCTTATCGGTATGGCCGGTCTTAAAGATATAGACCATGGTGAGGCAGGTAGGACCGCAAGCGTTTTCGCGAATAGTGCCACCGGCATAGGGCAGCTCCGACCATGCGGGGTCAATTTGGTAGATGTGGGGCATGGTGCCGGCCTGCCATTGCGAGCGTGGGGTCGAGAACGCAAAGGAGTAACCGGGTGCGACGGGAGCTTTAAGCAGCTTGTCTTCGGCAGTGGGCTCAAGACCGGCTGATCCGTGGGAGATACAGGATCCCAAAAACACAAAGACGAGGCAGGCGGCGATGGAGCAAAGCGTAAGGCGTAGGCGGCGGGCCGGAAGCGCGTGGCTTGTGGCGTGTGACGCAGGGTGAGGGGCGGAATTGCCGCGATCGCGTTGAGGTCGCGAAAAGGAGCGCTTGACGTAGTAGTCGGTTTTACGGCGATCGTAGCGGCGTGGCTGCGATGTGTCGGTCTGGCGTTGGCGTGTGCTCGTACTCACGCGGTCTGACTGCTGCACGGTACGGCTTTGTTGCCGCGAAGAAGCCCCGAGCTGCTCTTGGGGGCGCTGCGGGTTGTCGTTGTCGGAGGTGATTCTGGGCGTTGGCGTGGCGCGGCCGGCAAGGCGCACGCTTTGTGGCCGTTGGTCGCCGTCATTGTATCCGTATGCCATTCGAATCACCTTGCCTCATGTGTAACTTGTTTATCCTACATAAAAAGATGCACGACACATGGGTATGTGCGCCAAAAGCCTGACAAATGGTATGAACGTTGCCGCGCCGCGCGCCTAGCGTCACGGCAACAGGTATTCAAAAGCAGACAAGATGAAAGCGTCCAAGACGAATGACGTCTCCCGCCGTTCGTCCCAAAAACGGTGCCGCTCGTTTTGCAGTTCTGCCTTCGGTCGAGCTGCGAGCGGCGCTGCTGCGCCAAGGCCGTATCTTAAAGCCATGGAATAAAAGCGCGCGGCAAAACGGACCGCGCAAGGGGTGACGCCAAGGGCGTCAAATAGGAAAGGAGGGGAACAATGGCGGACAAGAACGCAGAAGTTGCAGTCGAGGATAACGGCGGCATGAAGAAAACGCTCTCGCTCTGGAACTTCTTTACCATCGGCTTTGGTGCCATCATCGGTACCGGTTGGGTTCTGCAGGTCGGCGACTGGATGGTCGTGGGCGGCGGTCCCGTTCCCGCTATGATCGCATTCCTCTTGGGTGCAATCTTCCTCGTGCCCGTCGGAGCTGTTTTCGGTGAGCTCACGGCTGCTATCCCCATCTCGGGCGGCATCGTCGAGTATGTCGATCGTAGCTTTGGCCGTACGCTGAGCTACATCACCGGATGGCTTTTGGCCCTGGGCAACGGCATCCTGTGCCCGTGGGAGGCCATCGCCATTTCGACCCTCGTGTCCGAGATGTTCGGCAGCCTGCCCGGCCTTGAGTGGCTGCGCGCCGTCAAGCTCTACACCATACTGGGGGCCGACGTCTACCTGTTCCCGACGCTGATCGCGCTCGGCTTTGCAGTCTACGTCATCTTCCTCAACTTCCGCGGTGCCAGCTCGGCTGCCAAGCTCCAGGCCTTCCTGACCAAGGCCCTGCTCTGCGGCATGCTGCTCGCCATGGGCGTCTCGCTGTTCACCGGCTCGCCGGACAATGCCATGCCCGTGTTCTCCCAGGTCACCGGCGCTGGCGGCGGCAAGGCCGCTACCGAGGGCGCCAGCCTGTTTGCCGGCATCGTGTCGGTCCTGGTTCTGACCCCGTTCTTCTACGCTGGCTTCGACACCATTCCTCAGCAGGCCGAGGAAGCAGCCGAGGGCCTCAACTGGAACAAGTTCGGCAAGATCATCTCCCTGGCCCTGCTGGCCGCCGGCGGCTTCTACATGGTCTGCATCTACTCGTTCGGCACCATCCTCGACTGGCATGAGTTTGTTAAGAGCCCGGTTCCCGCGCTTGCCTGCCTCAAGGGCATCAACATGCTTCTGTACCTGGCTATGCTCGTCATCGCCACGCTTGGACCCATGGGCCCGATGAACTCCTTCTACGGCGCCACGAGCCGCATCATGCTCGCCATGGGCCGCAAGGGCCAGCTGCCCGAGCAGTTCGCCGAGGTCGACCCCAAGTCCGGCGCTCCCAAGCTTGCCTGCGTCGTTCTGGGCGTCATCACCGTCGTCGGTCCGTTCCTGGGCAAGAACATGCTCATCCCTCTGACCAACGTGTCGGCTCTCGCCTTCATCTTCTCCTGCGGCATGGTCGCCCTCGCTTGCCTGCGCATGCGCTTCACCGAGCCCGACCTGCCTCGTCCCTACGAGGTGCCCGGCGGCAAGTTTGGCATCGGCCTCGCTATCGCTGCCTGCGCCATCATCATCGGCCTGCTCGTGATTCCGTTCTCTCCCGCCTCCCTCAACATGGTGGAGTGGAGCATCGTGATCGGCTGGTTGGCTATTGGCCTGGCCCTCATGGCTTTCACCAATTCCCGCAAAAAGTAACGCCGAGCCGGGGCGGATCGGGTGCGCGGGACCCTCTCTTCCGTGCACCGAACCCGGCGCCACTTGGGTAGCTTTGTGAGGCCTTAACCCAACACGGCCTCGCCCACTATATGGATCCATAAGGAGGAACCATGTCCACTAAGTATGCAATCGTTGGCGGTAAGCTCATCGACGGTACCGGTGCCGAGCCGGTCGAGAACTCCCTCGTTCTCGTCGACGACAACGGCAAGATCGAGTACGCCGGTGCTATGCAGGACCTTCCCGAGGGCGTTGAGGTTATCGACGCCGCCGGCAAGACCGTCCTTCCCGGCCTGATCGACACCCATCTGCACTTCTCGGGCAACCTGACCGACGATGACACCGATTGGGTCATGCAGCCGCTCCTCGAGAAGCAGGCCGTCGCCGTCAAGCAGGCCTACGACTGCCTCACCCACGGCCTCACCACCGTCTGCGAGATCGGCCGCTTTGGTATCCAGATCCGTGACTGCATCGACAAGGGCGTCTTTAAGGGCCCGCGCGTTCTGGCCACCGGTCTGGGCTTCTGCCGTGTTGCCGGTCACGGTGACTCCCACCACTGCACCCAGGAGCTCAACAAGGAATCCCACCCCTGGGGCGATCAGGTCGACGGTCCTTGGGAGCTGCGCAAGGCCGTCCGTCGTCGCCTGCGCGAGAACCCCGATGCCATCAAGATCTGGGCAACCGGTGGTGGCATCTGGCGCTGGGACTCCGGTCGCGACCAGCACTATTGCTCCGAGGAGATCCAGGCCGTGGTCGAAGAGGCAAAGATGGTCGGCATCCCCGTGTGGAGCCACTGCTACAACAACCACGCCGCTGCCTACGATTCCGTCCGCTTTGGCT
The DNA here is from genome assembly GCA_900544225.1 of uncultured Collinsella sp. GTDB lineage: Bacteria > Actinomycetota > Coriobacteriia > Coriobacteriales > Coriobacteriaceae > Collinsella. Next base: position 9,516 of record UQUD01000025.1, on the reverse strand, counting down.
GCGAGCAGCTGATTCACGGCTTCGATATCGATGAGCGCACCATGGACCTCATGGCCGAGCAGGGCACCTTCTTCACCCCGACGATCGCCTTCCTGCCCACCTGGTACGCCACCTATCCGCCCGTCTACGTCCCCGAGCTGCACGACAAGTACGAGGGCACCCTGGTCGAGAAGGAGCTGCAGCGCAACTACGACTGCCTGCGCGAGGCTAAGAAGCGCGGCGTCGTCATGACGATCGGCTCCGACTCCTTCTCCTTCGTCACCCCGTACGGCACCTGCTCCATCGAGGAGATGTACGAGTTCGTCGACAAGATCGGCTTCACCCCGGTCGAGACCATCACCTGTGCAACCCTCAACGGTGCCAAGATGTGCCACATCGAGGACGAGACCGGTTCCATCGAGGCCGGCAAGTGCGCCGACCTGCTGGTCGTCAACGGTGACGTCGCTGCCGACATCCACGTGCTCAACACTGACAACATGGACGTCATCATGAAGGACGGCTGGATTGTCGAGGCCGGCACCTTCGGCGAGGCAAACAAGTACAGCGCCTAAGCTACCGTTCATCGATGGCTTGATGTAAAACACAGTATTTGATTGCATAATGCAATGGAGAGGGTCGCTTGCGGCCCTCTTTATTGCTATGGGGTGCGTCAGTAAGAAGGAGATGACGGTGGATCTCAATAGGCTGATTCTAGGCAAGAGCTACAACTCTACCAAGGTCTTTCGTACCGCTCAGCATGTGGTTCAAGCCATCTTGCTCGGTATTGTCGTCCCGCTGCTTATCCTGCTGCTCATCTGGGATCTAACCGATAATCCCAATCCCGTTCCGGCCGTTGTCGTCATTGCCGGCTTGGTCATGCTGTGCTTCTTCTTCTCGTACGTCTTTGTCGTTCCCGACGACCTCACATCGAGCGCAACCGACCGCACGCTCGCCATCGCTTCAAAAATATTCGCCTATACGTCGCGCGGCCTTACGCCCGAAGCTGCCTTGGGCGCCTCTAAGATCATCCTGTCTGAAACTATCGCCTCTGCCATCTGCTTTACCGACGGCAAGCAGGTGTTGGCGAGCTGGGGCGAGGACTCGGCAAAATGCCCCGCGGGCACCCCGGTGGTACTGCGGACTACGCTCAACGTGATCAACAGCGGCGAGCAAAGCGTGTTCTCGCGCGATGCCTCGACCGAGACGGGTGGCTACTTTCCGCGCCTGCGCGCCGGTATTGTCGCACCGCTTACCGTGCGCGGGCATTGCGTGGGCACGCTCGAGCTGTATTATCCCCGTCTGAGCAGCATCGATATGCGCCAGACGGCGCTTGCCTCGGGCTTTGCCGACCTCATTTCCACGCAACTTGCGAGCTTTGAGCTCGAGCGCCAGGACGAGCTTACGGCCCGCGTGGAGCTGCGCGCCTTGCAATCGCAGGTCGATCCTCATTTTCTGTTTAACACCATCAGCACCATCGTGTCGCTCGTACGTACCGAGCCGGACAAGGCCAGGTCGCTGCTGATTGACTTTTCCAATTACTACCGTCAGACGCTTTCTGATTCCGATACCCTCACAACGCTCGAGCACGAGGTGGAACAGGGCACTCGCTATATCAATCTTATGCAGGCTCGTTATGGCGACGGTCGTCTGCGCGTCTCGGTCGATATCGACTTTGAGGTGCGCGATTGCATGGTACCGCCGTTTATCTTGCAGCCGTTGCTCGAAAACTGCATCAAGCACGCGCAGCGCGAGACCGAGCCGCTTTCTATTCATGTTAGGGCTTTCGAGACCGATGACGGTTTGGAGATCATCGTCGAGGACGATGGCATCGGTATGAGCGAAGAAGTCTGCGCGCATCTGTTTGAGCAACATCGCCTGGAGGAGCCCGAGAGCATTACCGCCGACGGTTCCATCAAACGAGGCTGCGGCTTGGCGCTCTTTAACGTACTTCAGCGCATCCATTTCTTTTACGGAGAAGATTCCGGCATGCGCGTGAAGTCCCAGGAGGGCGTGGGAACGCAGGTCATCGTCGAGCTGAACGGCGAGCCGCATGAGCCGGCGCCGTTGACGGCGTAGCACGCGGTTGGATTGAGAGAAAAAGAGGGGAAGCACATATGTCCGAAGGCTGGAACATCTTGGTGGTTGATGACGAGCCTCCCATTAGGGCTGAGCTACGCTATCTGTTGGAAAAGGATGCGCGTGTGGGTCAGATTGCCGAGGCGGGCAATGTCACCGAAGCCGTGGAGTCGATTCTGTCGAACAAGCCCGACGTGCTGTTTTTAGACATTACCATGCCCGGTCGCTCGGGAATTGAGCTTGCCGAGACGCTGCAGAACCTAAAGACGCCGCCGGTCGTGGTGTTTGTGACGGCGTTTGCCGAATTTGCCGCCGATGCGTATAACCTCGATGCGGTCGACTATGTCGTCAAGCCGGTCGAGGACGCACGCCTGTCAAAGGCACTCGACAAGATCGAGACAGCCTTGGGTGCCCGTCGTGTTATCCATGCTCCGCGCCAGCCTTTGCGTCTGACGGTGGACCGCGGGGGCAAAAAGGTGTTCATTCCCGCCGCAGACGTCTGCTACTTTGAGGCGCGCGCCGATTTTTGCAACGCCATCTGCGCCGAGGGAACGTACCTGATCAATGAGTCGATCTCTTCGCTCGAGCGTCGCCTGGACTCCGAGGGCTTTATTCGCGTTCATCGCAGCTACCTGGTCAATTTGGAAGACGTGCACAATGTTGAGATTGGCTCCACGGGGTTGATGGAGCTCAGGCTCGACCGCGTGAACTCGACGGTGCCGGTGTCCCGTCGTCGTGCCGCCGAGGTTAAAGCACACTTGGGGCTTGCGTAGACGGTCTGCATGCCGTCGTTTACCATCGCAGGTTTGGCATGGGCGCGCGGTGGGCATAATGGGTGGCATCGAATGAAATCGAAAGGATCATTATGCCCGCGCTTATCACCCATCATCTGTTTGGCGAGGAAAGCATCGACCGTCTTCCACAGGGCGTCATCACGTCCGATGAAGAGCGCATTGCCTTTATCTTGGGCAACCAAGGCCCCGACCCGTTCTTCTTTCACATTCTGACACCGCGTGTTTCCGACTGCACGCTGCTGGCGCAGGTCATGCACCGCTCGCGCATGTCGCGCCAGTTCTCGTGCCTGCGCGACGGCGTGTCACACCTGCAGCCGCGCGATGCCAATCTGGGTCGCGCCTTTGCGCTGGGCCTGCTGTCGCACTATGTGCTCGATCGCAATGCCCATCCCTTTGTCTACGAGCAGCAGTTTGGCATTGTCGAGTCCGATCCCGAGCTCGAGGCTTCGGGCAGTCAAGTTCATGCCGTGCTCGAAAGCGACCTGGACGTGCTGATGCTGCAGCTCAAGCGCGATGGGGCAACGGTCGAGGATTATCCGCCGGCGGGCGAGATCGTCACTACCGACCGCATCAATCGCGTTGCCGGCGTGCTGATGAGCTATGTTGCCGGACGCGTGTACGGCATCGATATCCCGGTGGGGGAGTACGGCGGCGCCGTAGCAGACATGCAGCTGCTCTACCGCACTATCGAGCCGGCCGGTTCGGCCAAGACGCGCGCGATTGCCCTGCTCGAGGGCTTGGTGCACGATTATTCGCTGCTCGACGGCCTTGCGCACCGCGTGACGACCGAGCTGCCCGAGCGTACCGGCAACCTGGGCCACTTGGCATGGAAAAGCCCCTTTACCGATGAAATCTCGACCGAGAGCTTCCCCGAGGTCTTTGACCGCGCACTGCTCGATTACGAGCTCACCGTCGCCCGCTTTATCGAGACCGGCGATATGGAAGCCGTGACCAACCACGTCAATTACAGCGGTCGCGTGCTCGGCGCCGACGAAGAGTTCGACCGCGAGGAGTAGGGCTCGTGCGTGCCCCTTTGCCGAATCCTTACCGGCGCTTCTGGCCAATTGGGGTACGATGAACTAACTGCATATCGGGCGAATACGAAGGGGCCCTGTCCATGAAATACACCAAGCTCGAGCGTAACTGGGTTATGTACGATGTGGGCAACTCGGCCCTCGTGCTGCTCAATACCTCGGTGGTGCCCATCTACTTCAATGCAATCAATACCGGTGCTTCTTCGGCAGACCTGGTGGTCGCTTGGGGCAACGCTCAGACGATCGCCTCGCTGGTCATTGCCATGCTCATGCCCATTCTGGGCGCGCTTGCCGATTACGCCGGCAACAAGATTAAGTTCTTCTTGGGCTTCTTCCTCACGGGCCTGGTTCTTTGCCTGGCGCAGGCTATCCCAATGTCCGCCATGGCATTTTTGACCGTGTACGTGCTGTGCACCATCGGCCTTAACTCTTCTATGACGTTCTACGACGCCATGCTGCCCGACATTACCACCGACGAGCGCATGGACGCCGTGTCCAGCTCGGGCTATGCCTGGGGCTACATCGGTTCCACCGTGCCGTTCATCATCTGCCTGGCGCTCATCATGGGTGGCCCCGCTCTTGGCGTCCCCACCATGCTGGCAACGCGTCTGTCGTTTATCATCACTGGTGCCTGGTGGCTCATCTTTACCCTGCCGCTCATTCGCACCTATAAGCAAAAGTACGGTCGCGAGCGCGGTCCCGAGGACACCATCGGCCACATCGTGGGCGGTGTGTTCTCCGAGGTCGGACACACCATGCGCGAGATCGCCCACAACAAGACCGTGCTGGTCTACATGATCGCGTTCTTCTTCTATATCGATGGCGTCCACACGGTCATTTCCATGGCTACCAGCTACGGCTCGGCTTTAGGCATCGACTCGACCCAGCTGGTGCTGGCGCTGCTCGTTACGCAGTTTGTGGCCTTTCCGTCTGCCATCATCTACGGCAAGCTCGCCGGACGCGTGGGCACGCTCAACATGATCCTGGTGGCCGTCGCCGCCTACATGGGCATTGTGCTGTTCGCCGCATTCTTCCTAAAGACCGCCTTCGAATTCTGGGTGCTTGCCATTATGGTCGGCCTGTTCCAGGGCGGCGTGCAAGCGCTCAGCCGTAGCTACTTTGGCCGCATTATCCCCAAGGAAAAGTCCAACGAGTACTACGGCTTCTTTGACATCTTTGGTCGTTATGCAAGCGTGATGGGCACCTTCCTGGTGTCGGTCGTCACCTCGCTGACCGGCAACCCGTCGCTGGGCGTCCTTTCCATTGGCGTGCTGCTGATCGTTGGCTTTATGCTGCTGGTTCGCCTGTCCCGCATGACTCAGGCGGCAGAGCAGACCGCATAGGAGCGAGCGGCTATTGGGCCTGTCCGCGGTACTCTTTTGGGGTTATCCGCAATAAACATTGCGACTTGCGAGCAATGATTTGCCCAAGTGGGTATGATGGAATCAGCTAGGTCGCGGGGCGTCGCCTGTGTTTGGCGGCGCCCCGTTTTTGTGTTGCAGGGAGGGAAGGCATGAACGCCACGGTTGTGATTCCAACATATTGGGCAGACGACGAGGCCCATGCAAACGCTCCCGGCGTCTATGACCACTCGACGAAGCTCAACGCCACCAATCCCGAGCTCGACCGCTGCCTGGCCTCGCTCGAGCAGGTGCGCGACATTCCGAGGATTATCCTTTTGGTGGTCTGCCCCATCTCGGTCACGGCTGATGTGTCGAAGCGCGTCCACGAAATCGTCGACGCGCACCCTACGCTCAAGGTCACCGTGGTTACCAACAACCAGGCATCGCGTATCGCCGACCGTGTGGCGCAGATTGCTCCCAAGGGCTCGGGCGAGTGCGTGAGTCTGCGCGGATACGGCGCCATTCGCAATATGGGGCTTGCCTGCGCTGCGGTGCTCGGCCACGATGCCGTTGTCTTTTTGGATGACGACGAGACCGTTATCGATGCCGACTTTATGAAGCGCGCGACCTATGCACTGGGCCAGCAGACGCGTCAAGGCCTGCCGATTTTGGTTAAGAGCGGTTACTTTTACGATCGAGACGGATCGCCGTTGGCGCCCACAGACAAGGTGGGCATTTGCCATCGTTGGTGGACCAAACGCATCGAGTTTAATCGCTGGATGAAAAAGGCGCTCTCGGGCACCCGTATTTCGCGTTCAAACTACGTGTGCGGCGGCCTTGTGGCGCTTCATGCCCGCGCCTTTACCCGTGTGGCGTTTGACCCGTTTATCACCCGAGGCGAGGACCTAGATTACCTCTTTAATATGCGCATGTTTGGCTACGACGTGTGGTTTGACAACGAGTGGGTCGTTCGTCACCTGCCGCCCGAGTCCGAGAAGCGCTCGCCGCGCTTTATGCAGGATGTGTACCGTTGGTACTACGAGCGTGCCAAGCTGACGTTTGCCGCGCACCAGCAGGAGCTCGTTCCCGTCACGGCCGCGTCGCTCATGCCCTATCCGGGCCCGTGGATTTCGCGCGAGCTCGACGACCGCGTGCGCAAAACCGCCATGGTCCGCAGCATGTTTACCCGCGAGCACGAGGGATACCTGCGCATTTGGCGTCACGGTATTGACGAGGCCAAGACCTACGCGCGCCAAAACGCCGCAAGCTACCTGCGTTTCCAGAGCTTCTGGCCCAAGATCATGGACGGGCTCTGGCACGACGCACAACTGACCAGCATCCTGGAGGGGACTGAATGATCGACCGCCGCGCCCAGCGCGATAATTCAATATCAATCTTTCGCGTGATCGCCGTTGTCTGCGCCATTTGCGTGCTGGTGTACTTTATTTTTGCCCTGGCGACTGGAATCGAGCCGATCGCGACCGTGGTCGCCTGCGCACTGCTGTGCATCTTTCTGTGCATTTTTATCTATTTGACGCTCAATCCCGATTCGGTGCGTTCGCAGTACACCGAAGAGACGCTCTCGGTGGCCTCTGCCATGCTCGAGGACATCAAAGGCGGTCTGACGCAGGAGTCGGCGCGTCTGGTGTGCCAGCGCATTTTGCCCGAGACGCGTGCTATGACGGTTGCCATCACCGACGAGAGCAACGTGCTGGCCTGCGCGGGCGAGTTTGAGGAAAAGCTGCTGCCCGATTCGCCCATCCACACACTTGCCACGCGCTACGTCATCGAGCACGGTATCGTCCAGTCGTTCAACCGTGTGGTGGACGTGGTGGGCTCGGATGGCTCGCACAACCATGTTCCTGCCGGTATCATCGCTCCTATCAAGGTGGGCGACCGCACCGTCGGCACGCTCAAGTTCTACTACAAGACCCCGCGTGCCGTCGACCGCACTCAGTACGCGCTTGCCTCGGGTTTTGCCGAGATCCTGTCCACGCAGCTCGCCATCCACGAGCTCGAGGTGCAAAAGGAGCTCACGGCCCGTGCCGAGGTGCGTGCCCTGCAGGCGCAGATCAACCCGCATTTTCTGTTCAACACGCTCAACACCATCGCGTCGTTTACGCGTACCGATCCGCTGCGCGCCCGCGAGCTGCTGCGCGAGTTCTCCTCGTTCTATCGCGCCACGCTCGACAATTCGGGCTCGCTCATTCCCGTGTCGCGCGAGGTCGCGCAGACCAAGCGCTACCTGACGTTTGAGAAGGCGCGCTTTGGCGAGGATCGCGTGCTGGCGACCTTCGACGTGTCCGAGGACGTCGAGGACACGCTGGTGCCGGCATTTGTAATCCAGCCAATCGTCGAGAATGCCGTGCGCCATGGTATGGGCGACGATGCACTGATGATCGACGTGTCGGTCCACAGGGATGGCGAAGATGCGATTTTGATTGTGGTCGCCGATAACGGCGTGGGCATGGACGAAGGCACCGCTGCCAGACTGTTTGACGAACGCTCCGCCCGTCCCGACGCCAGCTCCCCGCAGGGCGGCGGCGCCGGTGTGGCCATGCACAATATTTCGGAGCGCATCCATCGCTTTTATGGACCGCACTCTTATACACGCGTCGAATCGGCTCCGGGCAAGGGCGCTAAAGTGCTCCTGCATCTCGATTTGTCGGAGAGCATCTTCGACATTCAAGAGTAGAATGATAGGTTACGGGTTTAACGCTAGTTGGCGGATGCCCGACGTAGTTAGTTGACGAAAGGTTTTATCCCTATGCTGCGTGCGATGATTGTGGATGATGAGGCCCCGGCCCGTTCGGAACTTCGCTTCTTGCTCGAGCAGACGGGCAAGATCGGCACGATCACAGAAGCGTCGAGCGTTCGCTCCGCTATCGAGATGCTTATGGAGAGCCGCGTCGATGTTGTGTTCCTCGATATCTCGATGCCTGGCGCTTCGGGTCTGCAACTTGCCGAGGCACTGCATAAGCTCAAGAATCCGCCGGCGATCGTATTCGTAACCGCGTACAGCGATCATGCGGTCGAGGCGTTTGATGTGGATGCCGTCGACTATCTGATGAAGCCGGTCGAGGAGGCTCGCCTGGATCGAGCGATCGATAAGGTTATGCAACGCGCCAAGCCTGTCACGGACAGCAAGGTGACCATCGAGCGCATCCCGGTGGAAAAGGGCGGCCGCAAGGTCCTCATCCCCGTGGACGACATTCGCTTTATTATGGCCAAGGACGATTACTCCTGTATTTATACGGTCGATGACCGCTTTTTGTCCACGACCTCGCTGGCACAGTTCGAGGCCAAGCTCTGCGACTTTGGCTTCTTCCGCGTTCACCGCCGCTATATCGTCAACTTGGCGTGTGTCACCGACGTCGAGACGGTTCCCTCGGGCGCTATCCAGCTGGGTATTACGGGCGTCGACGAACGCGTACCGGTTTCGCGCCGTCGCGTCGTACCGCTCAAAAAGGCCCTGAGCCTCTAGTACACCGGCCCCGCAGCCCTGTAGACCAAAATCGTCTGCGGAGCCGTGGGGCTTTTTGCATGAATGCACCAAATCTTTTTGCGGAAGGGATCCCATGAACAGTGCAAGCGCCAAGCGTATCGACATTATCTCGGACACCCACGGCTATCTTTCGCCTGCGCTCCTGGACGAGCTTAAGGGTGCGGATCTGATTATCCATGCCGGCGACCTTACGTCGGAGATGGACTACGAACACCTGCGCACCATCGCCCCCGTGCGAGCGGTGCTGGGTAATAACGACTACTACCGCGACTACGGCCCCGATGTGGACCGCTTGGCGCTCTTTACCTACGAAGGCCTCAAGTTCGCCGTAGCCCACTACCGTGAAGACCTCCCGGTGGGATCCGTGGACGTAGCTATCAACGGTCACACCCACGTAACCAAAGAAGCCCAAGTGGGTCGCTGCCTGGTCCTCAACCCAGGCAGTGCCAGCTATCCAAGAGGCACCCGAGGCCCCACCATGGCCAGAATGCTCGTCAAGGACGGCAAGATTCTGAGCATCAAATTTATTGACCTAGAGTAGGTGCAACAAAAACGGGGGATGCAGATCGCATCCCCCGTTTTTCTTTGAGCCAAAGGCCGAAGTTCAACAACAATCTTAGACAACCCCGCCGAGGAGAACGGGGACCTCGAGCCGCGGAAGCGGCGAGGAACAAAGTCTTTGAAGCAAGTGACGGCAGGGAGGGTCTCCGGGGCCGGCTGGCGCGGGTTGAGTTTGTCGCGAGTTCCGCACGCAAAGGAAAGCACTTAATGTGCTTTCCGTCTTG
>UQUD01000024.1 GCA_900544225.1 uncultured Collinsella sp. | reverse complement strand
GCAGCCAGCGGTCGGCAAGCGCAGCCGAGCCGCTGCGCCGGGGGTCAACCACGATGATCTTCGCCCCGCGCCGGCGCGCATCGTTGAGCGCATCAACGGCCCCCATCGTCGACGAATCGACAATGGAGCGCCCAAGGTACATAATGCAATCGGTATGCGCCAGGTCGGAGGCGGGGCTATAGCCCAAGCTATGCTCCCAACCAGTGAGACGGCTCACCTCGCAGGCGCCGTCGGCACCGTACACGTTGGGCGAGCCCAGCGCATGCATAAAGCGATACGCCCAGTAACGGTCGAACGAGGGCACGCCGAGCGTCATGCCCAGCGCACGAGGCCCACACTCGTCAACAATCCCCAAAAGACGCTCGGCAATCTGAGCAAACGCCTCGTCCCACGAAATCGCATCGAACCCCGAGCCATCAGCTCGCCGACGCATGGGATGCACGATGCGGTCGCGCTCGTCAAACGGCATTGCCATGCGATGGCGCCCGCGGGCGCACAGGGCACGCGCCGCGCACGGATGCCCCGGCACCGGCAACTCAGCCACCACGCGACCGTCCTCAACGCGTGCCGCAAAGGCGCAATCGGCATAGCATCCCCCGCATGTGGTCACCGCGGCGCGACCGTCACGCTTCACAGCAGATGCCATCTCGATTACCCCTTTCATCAGTCAAACACAACAGGCAAAAAGCTCGGCAACGAGCCCCAGACCCAAAAAGCCTCCCGCACGGCAACGCCCCGCGGGAGGCCCAACGTCAAACAGACGGCACCTTACGCCTCGGACTTCTTGGCATAGATAAACCAGTAGCCGAGCGCGACCAGAACCGCGCCGCCCACGATGTTGCCCAGCGTGGCAGCGGACAGGTTAAACGCAATGCCCGCAGCGTTGAGCGCATCGGCGCCGGCGACCTTGGCGCCATAGCCGCACGCGTGCATCACGGCACCCATGGGCAAAAAGTACATGTTGGCAACGCAGTGCTCAAAACCGCAGGCCACAAAGGCGGCGATGGGCAGCAAAATGCCCACAACCTTATCGACCACGGTCTTGCCAGCGGTACCGATCCACACGGCCAGGCACACAAAGATGTTGCACAGGATGCCGCGGAAGAAGATCGTCACCCAGTCGACCGTCACCTTGCCAGCGGCGACACTCACCATGGAATTGGCGACCGCCTCGCCGTTGAGCTTGTAAATGCCGGCCATGTACACCAAAAAGACGATGAACAGGGCACCGACAAAGTTACCAAGCCACACGACGACCCAAGCCTTGAGCATCTGGACCAGGGTGATCTTTTTGCTCTTGAGCGCGCAGACCATAAGTGAATTACCGGTGAACAGCTCGGCGCCGCACACCAGCACGAGCACCAGGCCCAGGCAAAAGCACAGGCCGCCCACGACACGCTGAGCGCCCCAGCCCAGCGTGCTATCGCTCAAGAACACGGTAAAGAACAGACCGCCGAAGGCAATGAACGCACCGGCGAACATTGCCAACAGAAAGGCCTTTGCGACCGGCAGGTTGGCCTTGGTCACGCCGGCGGCCTCGGTCTTGGCCTCGATCGCGGCGGGCGCCAGGCAATCGGGAGCGGGATATTCTGCCTTGGAATCTGCCATGTCAATCACTTCTTTCCTAATCAGCAGGGACAAGCGCTCCTATTGCTCTTGCCCCAAGCGGACAAAGTGGGAAAAGTCGTTGGCGGCCACGGCGTCATACACGGCGTCGACGGCGTCAAAGACTTCCGGGGACATGGGGTTGTAGAACTCCGTGTCGCCCGGCTGAATCCCAACGAAGACGATATCATCACACGATTGCTCAATCTCTTCGATCAGAATCGACAAAGGAAGCGAATGCGTGGTGAACATCGACTTACGGGCCACATCGCGCTTGTCGAGCAAGCGGATGGCACCGACGGGCAGCGCCATGTCGGCGGCATCGACCAAAACCAAACGCGGCGGACGCTCGCGCTTGACCTCGATGATGTCGTCCTCGGGCGTCTGACCGCCATCGATGGTGTACCAGCCATCAAGCGGCGCGTCCTCCATCTTTTTGGAGAGCACGGGGCCGGCGGCATCGTCGGCACGCAGCACGCTTCCCGCCGTGAGTACGATACCCTCAAACGGGGCGCCGTTCACACGTCCATCCACAACGTGACCCATTACTGCAACCTTCCCGTCAGATACACGCCCGACACATCGCGCACGCGCTCCACCAAATCGCGGAACTTCATTAAGAACGCGACCTGCTGGGCATGCAGGCCAAAGTCGTCATCGAACACCGAGATGCCGGCCTTGGCAGAACCGCGAAAACCGCGCTCGTCGAGCAGCGTGTCGCAGGCCTCGAGCAGCGACGGCACCGCAGCCTTGTCGAGCTGGCACTCGCCAAAGGAGCGGATGGCCTCAAACTTGGTTTTGGCCTCCCCCTCCGGCAGCGCGTCGATAAGCGAATAGAACACGTTCACCGGCACCGACAGGCGCGGCTCAAAGCAGTCGAGCACGCCGGTGTGGTGGCCCACGGCGAGCGTGTAGTACAGCACGTCGCAGGCCTCCTGGGGAACGTCTTCCTCGGTCTCCACAAACTTACGCGTGAGCTCGTAAAAGACCACCTGGTCGGGCGCATGGCCCAGGCAAGGGTCGGCGACGCCCTCGGCGGCCTCGTCGCTTGCGCGCGAGGCATCGCCAAAAGAGCCGCCGAGCATGCCGGGACCCGCAAAGTAACCAGAGCGGTCCGTGAGCTCCATCTAGTGACCTCCGGCCAGCACCAGATCCTGCAGCGCCGAGTACACCTCGACGCGGCGAGGATCATCTTGCTTGTCGATGAGCAGCACCATGGCGCCGCGGATATCGCCCTTGGGCGCGCCCTCGAGCGTATCCATAAACTCGTTGGCCAAATCGCGGCCGTAACGGTATCCGCTCATGGCGCGAGCCTCGCGCTCGATGGCAACGCGCAGCTTGTACGGCACGCCGGGGTGCAGAATATCGGCCTGCTCGCCGGCGGCCTCCACCGTGGTCTCGGCATGGAGCTTTTGGTCCAGCAGACCGAGTGCCATGGCGAAGCCGTAGATGGTCTGCGCGGGGCTGGGCGGGCAGCCGGGGATGTAGACGTCGACCGGCAGAATCTTGTCCGTGCCGCCCCAGACGCAGTAGTTGTCGTAGAAGATGCCGCCGGTGCAGCCGCACGCGCCATAGGACACCACGATCTTGGGATCGGGTGCGGCCTCAAACGCGCGCAGGGCCGGCATGCGCATGGCACGCGTCACGGCGCCGGTGTACAGCAGCACATCGGCGTGACGGGGCGAGGGCACGACCTTGATGCCAAAGCGCTCGACGTCGAAGACGGGCGTGATGGAACCGAAGATCTCGATCTCGCAGCCGTTGCAGCCGCCGCAGTCAACACGGTAGACATACACCGAGCGCTTGATCTTCTTAAGAAGGGTCGCCTTGGCCTTCTCGATGCTCTCGTCGAGCTCGATCTTGGTCGGGCGGTACTGAAGCCGCTCGGGCAAAAGCGTGGGTTCGGCCATGGTTACTCCTCCTTCGTTTCAAAATCCATGATGATGCCCTCGACCGGCGCCGGACCGGCGGGGATCTCGGGCGCATCGGGGTTGAGCTCGCGGTCGATATACTCCGGGTTCACGCCGTGGCCGCCCAGATACTCCATGCCGGGGCCCTGGGGCTCACCGGACGCAAGCGTCTCGTTGGCAGCCATGCCGGCAGCGTTGCCGGTCTTTACGGCCGAGGCGGCGCGCAGGGCGTCGAGCTCGCGCTTGCACTCCTGGCACATACCGACGGTACGGGCGGCCTGGATGGCCTCCATGCCGCCGGTCTTTTGCAGCAGGCGCTTGGCGTAGTCGATCTCCTTGTGCGGGGCAAACGGCTTGCCGCAGCGCGAGCAGTGCTCGAGCGTGTAGACGCTCTTGCTAGTGAGGTCGTCCTTGCTCATGACGGCCAGCTCAAACTCCTCGGTGAGCTTGATGGCCTCCATGGGGCAGGCTTCCTCGCAGCGGCCGCAAAAGATGCAGCGACCGTAGTCGATCGACCAGGTGATGGTATCGGCCGCAAGGTCGGTGTCCATGCGAATGGCATCGGCCGGGCACGCCACGCCGCAGGCACCGCAGGCGATGCAGAGCTCGGCATTGTGCTCGGGCTTGCCGCGCATGTCCTTGTTGGTGGGGAACGGCGCAAACGGGTACTTGACCGTCGCGTCGCCGGCCTTGGCGTTAACCTTCCAAAGCTTCAGCATATTAGAGCGCCTCCTCATCGAGCGGGGCGGCCATGGTGCCCTCGCCCGCAAGCGGCGACTTGTCGCGCCAGACGTTTTCGAACTGCTCCTTGTCGAGCACGTGGTCGCGCTTGGCGGCGACATCGGTCACCGTCACGCGGTCGGTGCAGGAGTAGCACGGGTCGAGCGAACCGACGATCAGCGCAGCGTCGCCCACGGTGTTGCCGCGGAACATGTAGCGCAGGACCGGCCAGTTGCTGTACGTGGCGGCCTTGGCGCGCCAGCGGTAGCACTTCTGGTTATTGCCGAGCATGGCCCAGTGCACGTCCTCGCCGCGCGGCGCCTCGGTGGCGCCGATGGCGTACTTGTGCGGGGTGTACTCCCAATCCGTGGTGAGGATGGGGCCCGACGGGCAGTTCTCGAGCATGGTCTCGATCATGTCGATCGAATCGTAGACCTCCTGGATGCGAACGGCGGTACGGCCGAAGGCATCGCAGGTGTCTGCCGTGGCAGCATGCATCTTTTGGACGTCCGGATCGGCGTAGCCGTCGAAGGGATGGTCAAAGCGCACGTCGCGGGCATAGCCCGAGCCACGCATGAGCGGGCCGACCGGCGAGAAGTCGCGTGCGATCTTGCGGTCTAGAATGCCGATACCGCTCGTACGCTCGATAAAGTTGGGCGTGGAGAGCAAGACGTCGACGAGTTCCTGAACCTCGGAGCGCAGCTGGTGAATGGTCGTGAGCGTGGAGAGCTTCTGCTCGGCCAAAATGTCGCGACGCACGCCGCCGATCACGTTGAGGCCGTAGGTCTTGCGGTGACCGGAGAGTTTCTCGGCCAGGTCCATGGACTTCTCGCGGACGCGGAAGAACTGCTGGAAGCCGGAGTCGAAGCCGGTGTAGTGCGACGCCAGGCCAATGTTGAGCAGATGCGAGTGCAGGCGCTCGACCTCGAGCATGATGGCGCGGATGTACTGGGCGCGCGGCGGGACATGGATGCCCTGGGCGCGCTCGACGGCCTCGGCATAGGCCACCGAGTGGGCGCAGCCGCAGATGCCGCAGATGCGGTCGGCGAGGAACGTCACGGCGTCATAGTTCAGGCGCGTCTCGGCGACCTTCTCCATGCCGCGGTGTACGTAGAACAGGCGGTAGTCGGCGTCGACGATCGTCTCGCCCTCAACGAACAGGCGGAAGTGGCCGGGCTCGTCGGAGGTAATGTGCAACGGGCCCATGGGGACGAGTGTGGTCTCCTTGCCCTTGGTATCGGCCAAGAACTCGTAGTTTTCCATGTCACTCGCGGGAGCGGGACGGAAGCGGTAGTCCATGGAGTCCTTGCGCAGCGGATACAGACCGCTGGGCCAGTCATCGGGCAGCACCAGGCGGCGACGATCGGGCAGACCCTCGGGGATCAGGCCGAACATATCGCGCAGCTCGCGCTCGCCCCACACGCAGGCGGGGACGAACGGCGTCACGGACGGGAACGTCATCTTGGCGGGATCGACCTCGGTGCGGACGGTCACCCAGCCGGGATCCTCCCCCTCCATGGAGATGACGTAGTACACGGCGTAACGGCCGCACAGGGAGCGCTCGTCGTTGCCGACAATCACGGGAATCCAGCCGTAGCGCTCGTAGTACAGGTAGTGGACGGCCTCGGGCAGACGGTCCAGCTTGACGGTGATCGTCAGCTGGTCCTCGCACTGCCACTCAACCTTCTCGATAGCGCCCGGCACTGCGGCGCGCAGGGCCTCGACGTGGCTTTCGCAACGACGGGCATACACCTTGTTCTCAGTTTCAATCATTCGTTACTCCACCTCGCTCTGAGCGGTCTCGGTACCGAACACAGCGCGGTACATCGGCGTCGCGTGAAGCTCCTCGGTGCTCTGCTCGAGCACGATGCCGGTCGCGGTCTCCACACCGTGCACGAGGGGCAGCGGGGTGGCGATGCCAAACCACAAGATCATGACAGCCAGGATGATTTCGGGGGCAAGCATGAGCGCCGGGGCCTCATGCTTGCCCATGCCCTGGGGCGCATGGCCGAATACCGACTTGAGTGCGATGCGGGTGAGCGCGGAGATGGCCACGGTAAGACCGAGGGCGACCACGACGACCAGCCACATAGGACCGGCGGTAACACCGGCGACAAAAGTCAGGAACTCGGAGATAAACATGCCAAAGGGCGGGAAGGCACCAAGACCGAGCAGCGCCAGGACGGCGAGCGCGGCGGTTGCGGGAGCAACCTCGACGACGCCCTGAATCTTAGCCAGGCTACGCGTACCAAAGGCGTGCTGGATGTTGCCGGACACGCAGAAGGCAAGCGTCTTGGTAAAACCGTGGAACACGCAGTGCAGCAGGGCTGCGGCGATACCCAGTGGGCCACCGATACCCAGGCACAGGGCGATAACGCCCACGTTCTCCACAGACGAGTACGCAAAGCGGCGCTTGAGGTCGTCCTGGCGAAACATCGAAAGTGCCGCCACCAAAATGGACAGCGTGCCGACGATCAACAGCAGAAGTTGCGGATACTCGGCGCCCACGGCCTGGATGGTAAAGCCGTAGAAGCGCATGATCACAAGCATGGCGCACTTAAGCAGCACGCCAGAGAGCAGGGCCGAGACAGGGCTCGGGGCCTGGGAGTGGGCATCGGGCAGCCAAGTGTGCATGGGGAACAGGCCGGCCTTGGTGCCAAAGCCGATCACGATAAACGCAAAGGCGAGGCGCATGAGCGTCGGATCGAACTGGTCGGCATACGGCAGCACGCACGACAGGAATGCAGCCTCGTGGGCGTTGGGAATCACGTCGGCGGCGTTGGCGTAGATGAGCAGCGTACCGAATAGGCCAAAGGCCACGCCGGCGGTGCAGACCATCGCATACTTCCAAGAAGCCTCGAGGGCCGTCTTGTTCTTGTAGATACCCACGAGGAACACGGTGGAAAGCGTGGTTGCCTCCACGGCGGCCCACGTGAGGATCATGTTGTTGGACAGGCACGCGAGCAGCATGGTGAACACAAACAGGCTAAACAGCGCAAAATACTGCTTGGCGCGCTCGGCGGGCATGGAGCCCTCCTCGATATCGGCCTTTACATAGGGCAGCGAGAACAGCCCGGTAAGAAAACCGATAAAGCCGATGAGCAGCACAAAGATGGCGCCCAGCGAATCGAGGTGGAACCACAGGCCAAGAGCGCTCGCGGTGTCGCCGCTCATAAGGACGTCGCCGGCCGTCACAATCGACAGCACCAGGACGGCTGCGACGGAGACCAGGTTGAGACCGGCAAACACGTTATAGGACGTGTTCTTGGGCAAAAACGCCATGACCAGCGAGAACACCAAAGGAGTCGCGAGCAGGGCGAGAATCAACGTTTCCATGGACTACCCCCTCAGCTCGGACAGGTCGCGCGCATCGAGCGAGTGGGAGTCGTCCCAAATGCGACGCACGACGATGGACATGATGATGACGGCAAAGATGGCGTCGGTGGCGATACCGATCTCGATGATCTCGGGAGCGGTGGGGGCCAAAAGCGCGAGCGTCACATGGCTGCCGTTTTCCATAAGGCAGTATCCAAAGATCTGCTTCATGATGTTGCGCTGCGAAATGATGCAGGTGAGGCCCACAAAGAAGTGAGCGAAGCTAATAGCGAGCGCAGGCGTTGCGACCTCGGCCGTGGGCAGGCTGATCTGCGTCACGACTGCAAAGCAAATCGCGACCTCGACGGCGATGATGCAAATGGCCCACGCGGGCTTAAGGCCGGCCTTGAGCGATGCGTCGCTCGGCTCACCCATCTTCTTGTATGCGCGGTTGAGGATATAAGGGACCAGGACGACCTTAGTGATAAAGGCAGATCCGGCCCACATAAGCAGCTCCTGCGCACCGGTAGTGGCACCGAGCGTGGCGAGCAGTCCCACGAGCACCAGCGACTGCACCGCATACCAGCGGATGGCGTGCTTGATGTTCTTGGAGACGACCACCATGGTGGACGTGACGATCAGAAGGCCGCCAAGGATGTTGACGATCGAATAACCCATGTCGTTCTACCTCCTAACCGATCCAGCTGGCCGAAAGCGGGCCGCTGACGATGACCATGATGATGAGCACGATGAACACAAACGCCATCGCGCGGGGAAGCGGGGCTCCCGCAGCGACCTCTTCGCTCGGCTCGCCGGGCAGGCAATAGCCCATCCACTTGAGGAACCAGGCAAAGGTGGCGACGGTCTCGGCGACCATGATGCACACGAGCACCAGGATCGCGACGTTGCCGGCACCCACAGAAAAGCCGCCGGCGATGATCTGGAACTTCGAGAAGAACGTGTTCATGGGCGGCACGCCGGCAATGGCGAGCGCCGCGACACCAAAGCCCACGCCCGAGATCGGGTACTTCTTTACGATGCCGCGAAGCTTGGGCAGCATACGCGTGCCGAGCGTAAAGGAGAACGAACCGGCGATCAGGAAGAACAGCGTCTTGGCGAAAGCGTGGTTAAAGATGTGGCACACGGCGCCATCAAAGGCCAGCTGGCTGCCAAAGACCGAAAGGCCCAGACCGAAGAACACATAGGAGAGCTGGGCGATCGTGGAGAAGGCCAGCAGACGCTTCATGTCCTTTTGCGGCAGGTACATAAGGAAACCAAAGAGCATGGTGACCATGGCGTCGATAATGGCGACCCAGCCCACGATCTCGGGAATCTCGCCGGCAGAGACGAGCGCGCGCGCGAACACGCACACGCCGACCTTGACCATCGAGGCACCATGCAGGTAGGCCGAAACAGGCGTCGGCGCCTCCATGGCCGAAGGCAGCCACATGTACATGGGGACCTGTGCGGACTTGGCCCAGGCCGCAAACAGCACGAGCAAAAGGACGATGGCCTTGAGCTTGGCGTCGAGGCTGGCAATCGCGGTAATGGCGAAGGTGCCGGTGTGGGCAAACACAATGGCGGCGCCCAGATACAGGCCGAGCGCACCGATATGCGTGATGATCAGGGCCTTCATGCCGGCCTTCTTGGCCGTAGGCGACATGTAGTAGCTAATGAGGCCCCAAGAGCACGCACCCGTGATCTCAAAGAACACGAGCTGGCCCAAAAGGGTCGAGCTGTACACGAGGCCGGCCATGGCGCCGATGAAGGTCGCGAGGTACGCGTAGAAGCGACGACGCGGCGCGTCGGGATGCTCACGGTTATTCTCGCTCATATAGGGAATCGAATAGATCACGACAAGCAGGCCGATACCCACAAAGGCGGGCGCGAGCAGCGTGCTCATGCGATCGAAGGTGAATCCCATAACGAGGGTCTGCCCAAACGAGATCAGGGGGACCTGCGTGTCGGGCATGCCGGCGCCGGCGAAATTCGCGGCGAGGGCGATGGTGCAGATCGTCGAGACGGCGGCACCCAAAACGCTGAACCACTTGGCGTACGGACGGGGGAACAGGGCGACGAGCACCGAGGCCACCATCGGGGCCGCGATAGCGACCAAGCCGAGAAGGGACAGACTGACTGCAAATGACATTGTTTCTCCCTTCTCCTACACGCCGACGACCACGAAGACAAACGCCAGCACGGCGATGCCCACGACGGCCCAGGTCTGATTGCCGAGCACCTTAAAACGCGAGCGCGAGCAGGAGTTCTCGATCACGCCACATACGACAAAGTCGATCAGGCACTTCACCAGGAAGATGACTGCGCCCAGAACGGCGGCGGCGCCCACGGTCGCGGGCTCGCCCCAGGGGACGAAGATCGCGCAGAACCAGGCGAGGACCAGGACCTGCTTCATGGACATGGCAAGCTTGGCCATCGCAAGCGACGGGCCGGAAAGCTCGGCGAGCGGACCTTCCTGAAGCTCTTGCTCGGCCTCAGCCTGGTCAAACGGCAGCTTACCGAGTTCCATGTAGCAGGCAATCGCAAAGGCGATGCCGGCGAGGATCACGGCGACCGGCGCGTCGATGGCGCCCGTCATGATGTGCTGACCCATGGTGGCGATGTCGGTGGAGCCGCACACCAGAGCGGCGGCAAACAGCGCCAGCAGCATGGACGGCTCGATGAGCACGCTCATGAGCAGCTCGCGAACGCCGCCGATACCGGCGTAGGCGTTGGACGAATCCACACCGCAGAGGGCGAAGAAGAAGCGGGCGAGCGCCAGGCTGTACATGATGGTGATGGCGTCACCAAAGACCGGGATGGGGCTTTGTGCCGTAAAGAGCGGCAGACCCATCGCGAGCATAAAGGCGACAGCGAAGAACAGCGGCGGCATAATGCGCAGCGCAAAGCTCGCGTCCTCGCTCTGGGACTCGGGGCGCGCAAAGAGCTTGGCCAGGTCGCGGTAGTCCTGCATGATGCTGGGACCGCGACGGTTGTGCATCTTGGCGCGGATAACGCGACCGAGACCGGAGAAGAACGGCGCGACGGCCATAACGACCACGCCCTGCAGAACGGCAAGTACGATGTTGTTCATGCTCTCCCCTCCTTAACCCATTTGCACGGCGAGCACGAGGAACACCACGAGTGCCGCGACGATGTAGCAGATATAGATGCTGTAGTTGCCGCCCTCGAGCTTAGTCGCGAGGTCGGCGAGCTTCTCGACACCCTTATGCGGGGCATCGACGAGAACCTTGTCGGGTACGGGCTCCACAGCCTCGGCCACACCGGTGAGCTTCTGGAAGAAGTGCGCGATGGACCAGCAGACGGCCGTGCAGCGGTCACGCAGCGTGTAGAGCGGCTGCATAAACCAGGACACCTCGGAGGCAAAGGTCGTGGCCACGACGGGCATATGCTCGTTGGGAGCATAGCCGCATGCCCACGGCTGGGACTTCTGCACCTTGCCGACGGTCTTGAGCTTGCGATAACCGCAGGCAAGGCCGACGAGCACCACGAGCGCAATGGCGATCGCGGGCGTGGAGGTGGCAGCACCGGAGTACTGGTTCATGAGCTCCATACCCTCGGCGGCAAACACGCCACCGTACGGATGCAGCACGGACGCGGCGACATCGACCAGCACGGGAGCGATCACGGGAGCGCCAATGCCCAACACGACGCAGATGGCAGCGAGCAGGCCCTGCGCAAACACCATGGGGGCGGGAACCTCCTTGGCATTGGCCGCGGCCTCGGAGCGGGGCGCGGAGGCAAAGGAGACGCCATAGGCCTTGACGAAGCACGTGACAGCCAGCGCGCCGGTAATGGCAAGCGCGACGGCAGCGAACACGGCCACGATCATGACGGCCTTGTCACCCTGCATGGCGGCATTAAACAGAGACTGATAGGTAAACCACTCGGACACAAAGCCGTTGAAGGGCGGGATGGCCGAGATGGCAAGCGCGCCAACGAGGAAGCAGATGGCCGTTGCCGGCATACGACGGAACAGGCCGCCCATCTTCTCCATATTGCGCGTACCCGTGGAGTACAGCAGCGCACCGGCGCCCAAGAACAGCTCGCCCTTAAACATCGCGTGGTTAAACGTGTGGTAGAGGGCGGCCATCAGAGCCAGGACGGCGATTCCGACCGAGTTGAGCGCCATGGCGGCCATGGAGGCACCGACGCCGAGCAGAATGATGCCGATGTTCTCGACGGAGTGATAGGCCAGCAGGCGCTTGATGTCATGCTCCTGCAGGGCGAAGGCCACGCCGAGGACCGACGAGATCGCACCGAAGACCATGACCATAAGGCCCCACCAGACCTGAACGCCCGAGGCGGAGAGCAGGTCGAGACCAACCTTGAGGATACCGAAGATACCGATCTTGATCATGCCGCCGGACATGAGGGCCGACACGTTGGACGGCGCCTCGGGATGTGCCTTGGGCAGCCAGCCGTGCAGCGGGATGATACCGGCCTTGGCGCCAAAGCCAAAGAAGGCGAGCACGAAGCACACGGATGCGACCGCAGGACTAAACTGCGTGGCGCGGAAATCCGCAAAGGCAAACGAGCCACCGGCGAAGTTGGTCATGGTGAGGAAGCTCGCCATGATGAGCACAAAGCCC
Organism: uncultured Collinsella sp.; assembly: GCA_900544225.1. Taxonomy (GTDB): domain Bacteria; phylum Actinomycetota; class Coriobacteriia; order Coriobacteriales; family Coriobacteriaceae; genus Collinsella. Next base: position 9,486 of record UQUD01000024.1, on the reverse strand, counting down.
ACGTGCGCGATCACAAAGTAGAGCCAACCGCCATGGATGGAGTTCTCGTTCTCCTCGATCACGACCAGGAAGTACGAGGTCAGCGACATGAGCTCAAAGGCGACCAGGAACCAAAACACGTTGTCGGCGGTGATGACGAGCATCATGGACGCCACGAAGGTGTTAAAGAAGAAGCCGGCGCGGCCCTTTTTGCCCGGGTACTCATCAAAGTAGTTGAGACCGTAGATCGAACCGGCAAACGCGAGCACCGAGATGAGCGCCACGAACAGGCCGGACAGCTGATTGAGCAGCAGCTGGAAATGGGCAAACGGGAAGAACACGATGGTGTCGACCGACGTGACATCGCCCAGCACGGCCTGGATACCGGCCACAAACGAAAGCACCGCGGCGACGGCGCCGATAAGGCAGCCGGCGGTCTTGGCGGCGTTATCGGCCTTGATCAGCAGAACCGAGGCGAGCGCACCGATGCACGAGACGGCAAGCGATGCGATAAACAGCGTCATGCTATCCATTCTTTACGCTCCCTTCTGCTTTCTCGGACAAGCCCTGGGCCACAGCGGTAACGTCGACGACCGGACCGTTTTCGATCGAGCGCAGGCGCTTGGCCTCGTCGAGCTCGCGATCGGCCGCACCGCCCATGACGGTCAGCGCCTTGGTGGGGCACGCCGCCACACAATGCGGGCCGTCCGGATCGAAGGCGCACAGATCGCACTTGACAGCGCAGGTGTACTGGCCGGGAGCCCACGTAAGAAGGCTGCTCAGGGACTTAGGATACGAAGGCGTCGGATCGCACATGCCTGCGACACCGGCGATAGACGTGCCATCGGGATGGATGGCTCCGAAGGGGCACGCGATGGCGCACAGCCTGCACCCGATGCACTCCTGCTCCTTGACGTGGATGCGATCGCCATCGTGCTCGATGGCATTCACCGGGCAAACCTCGGCGCAGGGGGCACCCTCGCAATGGTGGCAGGCAAGGGCGGCCGAAATACCGCCGGTCTTCACGAGCGCCAGGCGCGGCGTATCCTGAAGACCCTGCATCCGGTGGGCGTCGGCACAGGCGGACTGGCATGTTCCGCAGCCGATGCACCTCTCCGGGTTGATGTCGATGAAGCGGTTCATCCCCACTTCCTTTCAAAATAACGGGCCGGGCTCCCGAACGTACGGGACGCCCGGCCCAAATAGCCAACGAGAACGGGACTACACGATTTGGTTCACGTGCGTCTCGTCGTCGAACTTGGCGGCGCCGGGCTCAACGTCTTGGGGAGCGGCGGCGTCCACCAGAGCCTGCTTGAGCTCGGTGTACTGACGCTCGACTTCGCCCTCTGCCCAAACCTGGTCGGCAATGGCGTCGACCTGGCAGGCGGAGAACTTGTCCTCGGGCGTATGCGAGACCGGGTCGACCTTGTGAATGGTCAGCTCGTTGCACTTGCCGATCCACCACTGGTAGGTCATGTAGACCGTGCCCTTGTTGATGCGATCGCTCACGTCGGCACGGCTGTATACCTGGCCGCGGCGGCTGTGAATCGAGACGATGTCGCCATTCTTGATGCCGCGCGCCTGGGCGTCCGCGGGATTCATGCGGACAAAGCCGGGCTCGTCGGCAAGCAGCGCCAGCGTCTTGCAGTTGCCGGTCATCGAGCGGCAGCTGTAGTGGCCGACCTCGCGGACGGTGCACAGGATGAGCGGGTACTCATCGTCGGGAAGCTCGGAGGGCGCCTCCCAGTCGTGCGCCATCAGGTTGGCGCGGCCGTCCTTGGTGGTGAACTTGCCACCAGCGAACATGTCGGGCGTACCGTGGTCGTTCACATCGGTGCTCTTGACGGGCCACTGGGCGTAGCCGCCCTCGGGAGCCATCTTCTCGTAGGTCGCGCCCACAAAGTTGGGGCACAGGCTAATGCACTCGTTCCAGATCTGCTCGGTGTTGTCGTAGTGCATGGGATAGCCCATGCGCGTAGACAGGTCCGCGAAGATCTCCCAGTCGTGGCGGCACTCGCCCTTGGGCGGAACGGCCGCGTCAAAGTGCTGGAAGCTACGGTCGGATGCAGTAAAGACACCCTCGTGCTCGCCCCAGGAGGTAGCGGGCAGGATGACGTCGGCGAGCATGGTCGTCTGCGTCATAAAGATGTCCTGGCAAATGAACAGGTCCAGCTCGGAGAGCGTCTTGCGCATACCGGCCGAATCGGGCTCGGTCTGCACCGGGTCCTCGCCGTAGTTGTAGAAGCAGTGCACCTTGCCCTCGTCGACCAGGTGGCCCAGGTCGGTGAGCTTGTAGCCCTCCTCGAGTGGGAGCTTTTCCTCGGGCACGCCCCAAGCCTTGGCAAACTTGGCACGCACTGCCGGGTCGGTGACCTTCTGGTAGCCAGGGTACAGGTTGGGCAGCATACCCATATCGCAGGAGCCCTGGACGTTATTCTGGCCACGCACGGGCGCGAGGCCGGAATTGGGTTTGCCGATCTGGCCGGCAACGCAGGCGATGGAGGCGATGGTGTGCACCGTCTTCAGGTTCTGCTTCTGCTGGCATACGCCCATGCCCCAGCCAATGATGGCAGAGGGCTTCGCCGTGGCGTACATCTCGGCAGCTTGGTGGATCAACGCGGGCTCGACACCCGTGATGTCCTGTACGGATTCGGGAGTGTAGTTCTTGATGGTCTCCCACCACTCGTCAAAGCCGTTCGTGTGCTCGGCGACGAATTCCTTGTCGTAGAGGCCATCGTTGACCAAGCAGTTGGCAAAGGCGTTGAGGAACGCAACGTTGCAACCGTTCTTGATCGGAAGGTAGAGATCGGCGATACGCGCGGTTTCGATATGGCGCGGGTCGGCGACGATGATCTTGCAACCCTTTTCTTTGGCTCGCACGATACGCCTTGCGACGATGGGGTGCGAATCGGCAGGGTTATAGCCGAAGAGGAAAATGCAGCCCGCATCCTCCATACCGGGGATGGAGCATGACATGCAACCTGAACCAACCGTGTCCATCAGACCGAGGACAGTAGGGCCGTGTCAAGTACGGGCGCAGTTGTCTACGCTGTGGGTGCCGATGCACGCACGCGTAAACTTCTGCATGACGTAGTTCGCCTCATTGCCGCCGCCTCGCGAAGAGCCGGTGGTCATGACAGCGTTAGGACCATATTCGTCAATTATGGCCTGCATCTTAGATGCGGTGAAATCCAGCGCCTCGTCCCAGCTTACGCGCTCAAGATCCGCGCCCTTAGTGCGGCGAATCATCGGGTGCAGTACGCGAGGAGTCAAGATCTTGGTGTCGTTGATGAAGTCGTAGCCGCTCATGCCCTTAAGGCACAGCTCGCTCTGGTTGGTGATGCCGTTGAGCGGTTCGGTACCAACGACCTGGCCGTTTTGGACCAAGAGGTTAAACTGGCAACCGGCGCCGCAATACGGGCAGATCACTTTATGCTTCTCCATGACACCCTCCTTCCTTTCTCTGCTACCGAATACTCGGTACTTATTTGACAATCATTGGGCCTGTCGCCCGACGCTTACGCCTCGTTTTCGATGGTGGCGCGGGCACGCTCGGCAGTCAGTTCTGCCAGACGCTCCTCGTCCACCAGGGTGAGGCCCTTGGTCGGACACGCCTCGGCACACGCCGGACCGCCGGGACGGTCCACGCACAGGTCGCACTTGAGCACGAAGCTCTTAGTCTGCGAACCCACGCGCACGTCGCCCATCAAGACGGGGACCTGCGTGGTCGCCACGCTCACGGCGCCAAAGGGGCAGGCCATGACGCAGCTCTTGCAGCCGATGCAGTTGTCCTCGTTAACACCGATGCGATGGTTCTTTGGATCAAAGAACAAGGCGCCCGTGGGGCAGGCCTTGGCGCACGGGGCATCCTCGCAGTGATGGCAAGCCACCGGTGCGGAGATCTCGTACGTACGCGTCACGCGCAGGCGCGGCGCGGCGATGTTACCGGGGATGTCGTGCGCCTCGATACACGCCGCCATGCAGGTTTGACACCCAATGCAGCGCGAAGAATCGGCTACGACTCGCTTATTACCCATGTTGTTCACTCCCTCCTGAATCCCTTGTCGGAGAGACCCTGTCGACATTGACCCAAGCCGCCCGTGGCCTGGCATCGACGTATCGAATGCATACGGCGAAACATGCACTCGGTAGAGTTTCTCCAACGATATACAGGTTAAATATACGCAGTTGCAGGGGGCAAACTTGAGCATAGGCCCTGCAATACGAGTGTATTGCAGGGGTTTGGGCTGGTTGGGATTATTCTCTGGAAGCTATAAAGGCGAGTGTATTACACGCGTACATCCTGGGGAGATTTCACGCTCGTTTATAAAGGATGTAATACGTTTGATATATATTTCGCACTCATTAACTTGAGTGCAATAAAGCAGTGGTTATAAGATTGGCTATTATTAGCCCATGTTGTATTTGACCATCCATATTACACACTCATTAAGGGGGGCCAGTGATGTCATCGACGCAAAAACGAGCCATCCTGCAGGTGCGCATTCGCGAAGAGGACAAACAGCATGCCGAGCGCCTCTACGACGCCATGGGTACATCGCTTGCCGAGGCCGTTCGCCTTTTTGTCGCGCAGAGCATTTTGATGCGTAAGCTTCCCTTTCAGCCGGTCGCCGTGCGCTCAAAGGACGGCACCGCCGCCTATGGATCGCTCAAAGCATATGGGGACCCCAATCGCCGCTCCGAGGAGCGCAATGCCTGGATTGAGTACCTTGCTACAGAATGCGACGATTCGATTTTGGGTCCCGAGGAAGTAGATATCCATGAGTAGCACCATCATCGACGAGACCGTCATCCTGCGCTACCTGCTTAATGACGACGAAGTTCTATCACCGCGCGCCGCCAAGGTCATCGCCACGCGCACCGCTCGTGTCTATCCCGAAATCATCACGCGCGTCGTGGTCACGCTGCGCGACGTCTATAAGGTTCCCCGCGCTGAGATTGCTACGGCCATGAGAAGGCTGCTCGATGACGTCATGGTCGACGAGCCCACTGTTGTCGCCCTTGCCGTCAAACTCTTTGGCAAGACCCATATGGACTTTACCGACTGCCTCCTCGCAGCCCGAACCGCCATCTACAACGATGATGTCGTGAGCTTTGGCAAGCCCATCATCCAAGGCATGATCGATTACCGCCGTAAACGCCAAACCGCCGCCGACGCCCGCAGCCGAAGCACCGACTCCACCATCGATAAGCTCCGCCACCGCCCCCGCAGCTAACCCCATCCCCATCTGAGTTGCGGTGAAATAGTTCCTGGTTTTAGGCTTATTCGAGCTTTTCAGGAACTATTTCACCGCAACTTTCTGTAAGGGTGGTTTTTAGTGCCACCGAGGGGCACTAATCAACCGTTTGCCGATATGTTTGGCTCTGGCTCATGGCTCTGACCTGCCCCGTCAAGCTTTTGGTCAGTTCATGGCAAGGTCTGGCGGACCAAATATGGGATAGCGTAGTGTCATTCACTCCCCCCTCGAGACCATGGGGTCGAAAATGAGTCATGATAAACGCTGTTCCAAACCGCAAGCAGAGCTGTTCTTCCGGTTATTCGAGGCCCATCATGGCGGGCACCTGTTTATAGCTACCAAAAAATGGGACGAACGCTGTGCCTACGCGCTCATGCAAAAAGAGATGATTATTCGACTCTACAACCATGTCTACGCTGATCCCGCGTATTGGAATGACCTCGGCGTCGAAGATCGCATCTTTCAATTGGCATCCGCTATTGCGGTCGTTGAACCGGATGCCGTGTTTTGTGGAGCAACGGCGGCGCTGCTCTATGGCATCGGTTCTGCATATTCGCTTCTCGACAAGGTGCAAGTGCTGCTACCGCGTTCCACCAGACGCGATATGTACGAATTCGTTGAATACCGACGCTGGCGACCGGGCGACGTATGGCAGCTCGGCCCGTTTACGCTAACGGATCCATATCGCACGGTGGTCGACATCGCCCGAACGAGCGCTTTTCGATATGCACTAGGCTATATCGACGGGTTGGCTCGTGAGTACGGTGTCGAGCGTGAAGAATTGCGTGCATATGCACAAGCGAACTGCCGCGGATTGCACGGCATCGCGCGCGCATTTGACGTTTTTGAACACATGGATGGCAGGTCGGATAACGGTGGAGAATCCGAAGCACGAGCGGCAATGATTATGGCAGGAGTTGCCGCTCCCGAACTTCAGGTTGAAATCACTCGACCGGGAAACGCCGGCTATTATTTGGCAGATTACGGCTGGCAGATGCCAAACGGCTCTTGGATGCTGGCTGAGCTGCATGGGCTGGGCAAGTTTGAGGGCGATGCCCAAAATGATCCGGAACATACTGCGGCAAAAACCTATCGAGCTGCCCTCGTGCGCGACGCGAACCTGCGTGCTATGGGCCACAACGTCATTCATTTCAAGCTCTCAGACACCTACGATGTCAAAGCGTTCGGCTCCATGATGCGCGGCTACGGTATACCGACCACAAAACCCTACGCAGACTCCTGACCGGCCGCCCTCATCTTCTCGACAAAAGAACCCATCATCGACCCAGCCCGCTCGGCCTCAATAAGTTGCGGTGAAATAGTTCCTGGATAACAGCTATTGCGGCTAATCCAGGAACTATTTCACCGCAACTTAGGAGGGGATGTGGGGTCCCTGACATGTATATGAAAACGGCTCTGGCACCAAATGGAGCCAAAGCCGTTAAAACTATCTTATGGAGCGGGCGACGGGAATCGAACCCGCGTCATCAGCTTGGAAGGCTGGGGTTCTACCATTGAACTACGCCCGCAAGATATGGTCGGGACGACAGGATTTGAACCTGCGACATCCTGCTCCCAAAGCAGGCGCGCTACCAAACTGCGCCACGTCCCGAAGGTGTTGAGCAGCTAAGGTCTAAACCTTGCGTGTCCCAAAGCGAAGGAAATTATAGGGGAGACTCCCCGCCTGTGCAAGCGACGATACCCTAGCTCCTCGAATGTGCGACAAACCGGCTATGAAGCAGACCGATCACAAACGCCACCACGGCGACTGGTGCCCACGCAGCACCGATATCTGCCAGCGGCAACGCATCGAACGGCAGCCACGCACCAGTAAAGAACGCGTCGCGGACCGAGGTGATCACGCTCTGCACCGCGACCACGCCGCCGACCCAAACCCAAACCTGCGGATGCGCGTCGCAAAAACCGTGCATCAGACCCATAAGTACCAGCACAATGGCAACGGGATACAGGGCATTGAGCATAGGCACCGAGAACATAAGGATCACGTCGAGGCCCACGTTGGAGAGCACGCACGAAAACGCCGCGAACACAAAGGCGAGAATCGCGAAGGGACGGCGCATGGCCTCCTCGGAAGCCTCCGCTCCCCCTTCGACCACATACGTCTCGCAGAAGTAACGCGAGCAGCAGCTGATAAGGCCAATACACACATTCATGCAGGCGAGGAAGAAAATCGCAAAGACCACGACCGTGCCGGCTAGGCCAAAGTGCATAGAGGCCGAACGCGCAAGGATCGCGGCGCCGTTGGTGGCATCGGGCATAACCGTGCCGAGCTGCATGCCGGCAAGCGCCAGGCCGCAGTAGATGATGGCCATAAGCACGCCGGCAATCACACCCGAACGCGAGATCTCGAAGGCCACGCGCTTATCGTCGGTAACGCCCAGCTCGTGGATGGTCTCGGCGATGATGATGCCAAAGGCGAGCGACGCAAGCAGGTCCATGGTCTGGTAGCCGGTCAGAAAACCCTGGACTGCGGCACCGGCATCATAGGGAGCCTGAGGCGCGGCAGCGGGGCCCAACGGCGAGATCACAGCGGCACCCACGACCAGCACGATGAGCGCAATGAGCGCGGGGCCCGTAATGCGGCCGAGCACGCGCGTGATGACACCTGGGCGCAGCGTGAGCACAAACGCGACGACGAAGAACCCGATGGCAAACACCAGACGTGCTGCGCCGAGCGAAACGCCCTCGGGCAGCAGCGGCACCAGCATTTCGAACGCTGTAGAGCTTGTGCGCGGAATGGCCAGGCACGGACCGATGGCCAGGTAGACCGCCGCAACGAAGAATTCGCCAAACTTAGGATGCACGCGGCCGGCAAGCTCGCGCGCCGTTCCGGCGAGCGCAACGGCGATAAAGCCCATAACAGGCAGGCCGATGGCGGCAATCAAAAAGCCGATCATGGCAAGCGGCGTGGCCGTGCCGGCCTGAAGTGCCAGCAACGGCGGAATGATGAGGTTACCAGCGCCAAAGAGCATCGAGAACAGCGCAATGCCGACGGTAACGACATGGTCGGAGCGCAGGCCGCGCGGGGCGGATGAGGCCATAGGCACACCTTTCGGGTCGAAACAAAAACGGGACGGGCAAAAGACCCGTCCCGCAAGTATATACGCTCTAGCAGGCTAAATCGCGCAAAGCGTCAATCGCGGTGTCGACTTCCTCGTCCGTGTTGAAATACCCAAACGAAAAGCGAACGATACCCTGGCGCTCGGTCCCGAGCGCGCGGTGCATGAGCGGAGCGCAATGGGCACCGGGGCGCGTCGCAATCCCCCACCCTTGCATAAGCGCGTCCGAGATCTCGGCAGAGTCGATATCGCCCACGTTGAGCGAGACGATCGCCGAGCGCACAGGCTGGTCAAACGCACCGTAGAGCGCAATGCCGGGGATTTCGCGAACGCCGGCGAGGAAGCGCTCGGCAAGCGCGCGCTCATGCGCCGCAATCGCCTCGACCCCACCCTGGGCGTCGATAAAGTCGAGGCCGGCAGAAAGTCCCGCGATGCCGTGACCGTTGAGCGTGCCCGCCTCAAGGCGCGTGGGCCACTCAAGCGGCTGCAGTGCATCGAAGCTGTGCACACCCGTGCCGCCCATGGCCCACGGAGCCACGTCAACGCCCTCCGCCACGGCCAGGCCACCGGTGCCCTGCGGACCTATGAGCCCCTTGTGGCCGGTAAAGCACACCACGTCGAGCCCCATGGTCTGCATATCGATATGCGCCGTGCCGGCAGACTGCGAGGCATCGACAATCACCAGCGCACCTACCGTATGGGCCATGGCGGCCACGCGCGCAATGTCGACCGAGTTGCCGGTCACATTGGAGGCGTGCGTCACCACCACGGCGCGCGTGTCAGACGTCACCAGCCGCTCGAGCTCGTCGTAGTCGAGCACGCCGTTCGCGTCGCAGCCCGCATGCTCAACCGTCACACCCTGCTCTGCCGCCAGGCGATTGAGCGGGCGTAGCACCGAGTTGTGCTCGAGCACCGTTGTGACCACACGGTCGCCGGGGCGCACCACGCCATTGATGACGGTGTTGAGCGCCGCCGTGGAGTTGAGCGTAAAACAGACATGGTCAGCACGCGGGCAGCCCAGCAAACGCGCAAGCTTGGCGCGGCAGCCGTGAATCGTACGAGCGGCATCGAGGGCACCCGACGTGGCGCCGCGCCCGGCATTGCCGAGCGAGCGCATCGCCTGCGTCACGGCATCGATGACCGTCTGCGGCTTGTGTATGGTCGTCGCC
>UQUD01000023.1 GCA_900544225.1 uncultured Collinsella sp. | reverse complement strand
CGCCTGGGCGAGGACGACAACTTCTGGGCCGCTGGCCCCACCGGCCCCTGCGGTCCGTGCTCCGAGATCTACTTTGACATGGGCGAGGAGGTCGGCTGCGGCAGCCCCGACTGCAAGCCTGGCTGCGACTGCGACCGCTTCCTGGAGTTCTGGAACCTCGTCTTTACCCAGTACGACCGCCAGGAGGACGGCTCCATGCCGGAGCTGCCGCACCGCAACCTCGATACGGGCATGGGCCTGGAGCGCATGGCCGCCATCATGCAGCACAAGACCGCTAACTACGACGGCGATCTGATGCAGCACCTCATCAAGCTGGGCGAGAAGATTAGCGGCAAGACCTATGACGCCGACGATTACTCTGGCGCCAGCCGCTCCCTGCGTATCATCGCCGACCACTCCCGTGCCGTCGACTTTATGATTTCGGACGGCATCCTTCCCGGTAACGAGGGTCGCGAGTACGTCCTTCGCCGCCTGCTCCGTCGTGCCGTGTTCCACGGTCGCCTGCTGGGCATCGAGGGCGCCTTCCTGACCAAGTTCATCGACGAGGTTAACGCTCAGATGGGTGAGGCTTATCCCGAGCTGCTCAAGAATGTCGCGCTCGTCAAGGGTATCGTCGCCTCCGAGGAGGAGCGCTTCTCCACGACGCTCGACAACGGCCGCGTCTATCTGGACGAGGCCCTGGCAGCGCTTGCCGAGGGCGCCGTGCTTCCGGGCGATGTCGCCTTTAAACTGCACGACACCTTTGGTTTCCCCATCGATCTGACCGTCGAGATCGCCGGCACCGCTGGCCACGACGTCGATATGGACGGCTTCACTGCCTGCATGGAGGACCAGAAGGCCCGCGCCCGCGCCAATGCCAAGGGCGACGCCTGGGGCAGCTTCAACGACGTGTGGGTCGAGCTTTCGGACAAGGTCGCAGCGACCGAGTTCGACGGCTATGACAACGATGTGATCGAGGGCGCCAAGGTTGTCGCCATCGTGCGCAACGGCGAGTCCGTCGAGTCCGCTGCCGCCGGCGAGGATGTCGAGGTTGTGCTCGACCGCACCCCGTTCTATGCCGAGATGGGTGGCCAGCAGGGCGATGCCGGCAAGCTTTCCGCCGAGGGCGTTGTTCTGACCGTTGCCGACACCAAGAACCACAACGGCCTGTATGCCCACGTCGCGCACGTTGCCGAGGGCACGCTGGCTGTCGGTGCCGCTGTTACCGCCGCGCTCGACGCCGAGCGCCGTGGCTTCCTGCGCCGCAACCACACCGCCACGCACCTGCTCGACGCTGCCCTTAAGCAGGTCCTGGGCGAGCACGTCTCCCAGGCCGGCTCTCTGGTGACGCCCGAGCACCTACGCTTTGACTTCACGCACTTCGAGGCCCTGTCCTCCGAGCAGCTCAAGGCTGTCGAGGACCTGGTCAACCAGCAGATCTTCGCTTCCAAGCCGGTCGTGACCCGTGTCATGGGCATCGACGAGGCTAAGGCTGCCGGCGCTGTCGCTCTGTTTGGAGAGAAGTACGGCGATGTCGTCCGCGTCGTCTCCGTGGGCGCCGAGGACCAGCCGTTCTCCCGCGAGCTCTGTGGTGGCACCCATGCCGCCAATACCGCAGAGATTGGTCTGTTCAAGATCATTTCCGAGTCCTCCACGGGCTCCAATGTCCGCCGTATCGAGGCCGTGACCTCTAAGGGTGCCCTCGACTACATGGCCGACCGCCTGGCGCTCGTTGACGCCGCCGCCGCTGCGCTCAAGTGCCGCGTCGACGAGGTTCCCGCCCGCGTGGAGAACCTGCAGGCTGAGCTGCGCGAGACGTCCAACAAGCTCAAAAAGGCTCTGACCGGTGGCTCCTCCGACGCCATCTCCAGCGCCATCGAGGGCGCCGTCGAGCTCGACGGCTATAAGCTCGTTGTCGCTGAGCTCCAGGGCCTTGAGGCTGCCGACCTGCGCAACGTATGGGATACCGTGCATCAGAAGGTCGCCGGCCCTGTCGCTTGTGTCGTCGCCAGCGTGACTGAGAAGGGCACTCCGGCCCTGCTCGCTGCCGGCTCCGATGACGCCGTCAAGGCCGGTTTCCACGCCGGTAACGTGATCAAGCAGATCGCGGGTCTGGTCGACGGTCGCGGTGGCGGTCGTCCCAACATGGCCCAGGCCGGTGGCAAGAATGCTGCCGGCATCGCCGATGCCCTCGCGGCCGCTAAGACCGCGCTCGGCGCCTAAGAATCTAAGAAGTCGCTGTGGTTGCGCTCGCGCTGGACATAGGGGAGACCAGGATTGGCATCGCCGTCTCGAGCCGTGATGGCAAGATGGCGATGCCTGTCAAGGTGCTTCCGGCTGCCGAGGTCACCGGTATGGCCAAGACGTTCCGCTACCTGGTTGAGGACTATGAGCCCGACATCCTGGTAAGCGGACGCCCCCTGACCATGGCCGGTGAGCCCGGCCCCCAGGCCGAGCGCGTTGCCGCCGTGGCGCAAAAGATTGCCGACGAGCTCGATCTTCCGCTGGAGTTTGAGGACGAACGTCTGTCTTCGCAAGAGGCCAAGCGTATCCTGCGCGAGCAGGGCCTCAACGAAAAGCAGATGAGGGGCAAGATCGACATGATTGCCGCCAGCCTGTTTTTGCAGACGTGGCTCGATCGTAAAAACGAGGAGGTTTCGCATGTCTAGCGCTTCCGATCCGCGCCAGCAGAATCGTACACGGCAGCCGGCGTCGCGCCCTGCCCAGCCTGGCCAGCGTCCGGCACAGCCGACGCAGCGCGCAGCTCAGTCTGCCGCGCGCTCGGTGCAGTCCTTCTCTCATTCGGCCCAACCTGTTCAACGGACGGGTCAGCAGCCTTCTGCTCGTTCGGTTCAGCATTCGGCTTCTCACGCGGCTCAACAGCCCACTGCTCGTACGGCCCAGCCTGCAGGCGGTACCCGCTTTAAGCAGCAGGCACCTACCCAGCGAACTCAGGCCCCTCAATCGCATTCGCATCACGCTCGCGGTTCGCATGGCGTTGCTCCGGCGACCCGCTCGAGCTACAACACGCATGCTCGTCGCGGTGCTCAAAAGAAAAGCTCCCCGGTGCCTATGATTATCGGCGTTGTGGTGGCGGTGCTCGCGCTTGCTGCGATCGCTTTCTTTGTCGTGCCGGCCGTCAAGGGCTTCTTTGCCGGTGAGGATACGAAGGTCACGGCTGGTCAGCAGGTTACGGTGACCATTCCCGATGGTGCTTCAGGCGATACGATCGCCTCGATTCTCTCCGAGAACCATATCGTAGAAAATCCCAAGGATTACTATGCGGCGGTGAAAAAGCTCAACGCCGATATGTCGCTCAAGCCCGGTGATTATTCGTTCACCACACTCATGGATGCGACCAAGGTTGTTCAGCAGCTCATGGAAGGCCCCAACGCGGGCTCCAGTGCGCTGACTATCCCTGAGGGCCTGACGGTCGATCAAGTCGCCGACCGTGTGGCCCAGGCCTACGACAGCATCTCTAAGGAAGACTTCCTCAACCAGGCCAAGGCCTCCAACTACGTGGACGACTATAGCTTCCTTAAGGGCGCCGCCAACGATTCGCTCGAGGGTTTCTTGTTCCCCAAGACCTATTCGTTGGGTGATTTGCCGACGGCCGATGGCGTGATTCGCGCTATGCTCGATCAGTTTAAGACCGAGTACAAGTCGCTTGACTTTGCGAGCTGCGAAGCCAAGATCAAGGAACGCTACGGTGTGGAGATGTCCGACTACGACATCGTCAACTTGGCCTCTATCGTTGAGCGCGAGGGCCTCAACGCCGACCAGCGCGCGCACGTGGCCTCGGTCTTCTACAACCGTCTTGCCGGCAAGCTCGATGGTCTGCGCTATCTCAACAGCGATGCGACCATGATGTATGTCACCGGTGGCGAGGTTACCGCCGACGACCTGCAGAGCGATAGTCCGTATAACACCTATAAGCACGAGGGCCTGCCGCCCACGCCCATCTGCTCTCCGTCGCTCGAGGCACTCAAGGCCACGCTTGAGCCGACCGACTCCGATGACCTGTATTTCTACATTACGCAGGACGAGGAGTACTTCTCGCAAACCTACGAAGAGCATCAACAGTCTTGGAATTAGCATGAGGATTTTTAGCCCCAAACGTTACGTTGCCTCGGTCGATCGCATCGACCTTGATACCCTTTGGGCCGACGGCAAACGCGCCATTCTGCTCGATCGCGATAACACCCTGGTGCCGCGCGACACCGAGCAGGTTCCCGCCGCGGTTTCCGCTTGGCTCGATGTCGCCCGCGCCAAAGGCTTTAAGCTGTGCATGGTGTCCAACAACTGGCATCGCGACCAGGTCATGAGCTCTGCACGCGAGCTGGGACTCGAGGCCATCAGCCACGCCATGAAGCCGGCGCCGTTTGCCCTCAAGGCGGGTCTTAAGCGCCTCGGCGCCACGGCCGACGAGGCGGTGCTGATCGGTGATCAGCTCTACACGGACGTGTGGAGTGGCAACTTCGCCGGCGTCGATACTATCCTGGTTAAGCCGCAGGCAACCCAGGATCTGTGGTACACGCAGATCTTCCGTATCTTTGAGCGCCGGGCCCTGCGCGACCTTCCCTGCGAGGAATAGGTTTCGCCATGTCTCAGCACAGCAAACACGGCTGCGACCATATCTTCTTTATCGGCTTTTTGGGCGCGGGCAAATCGACGCTCGCGCGCAACGTCGGCACTATGTTCAAGCGGCGTTTTATCGATACCGACCGCCTGGTCGTGCGCCGTTGCGGTAAGTCGGTAACCGAGATTTTTGAGACCGAGGGTGAGGATCGTTTTCGCGAGCTCGAGACCTCGGCGCTCCGTTCGCTCCAAAGCGAGCGTAGCCTGTTGGTTTCGTGCGGTGGCGGTATCGTCGAGACGCCGGTGAATATTGAGCTGATGCACGAAATGGGTACGTGTGTGTACCTCGAGGGCGACTTCGAGGATTCGATTCGCCAGATTCGTCGGTCCGACACGCGGCCCGATTTCCGCTCGCCCGAGCATGCTGCGCGCTTGTTTGAGCATCGCCGTCCGCTGTATCGCCAAGCCGCCGATATTACCCTTGATATTCGCAACAAGTCCTTCGAGGACGTTTCCTACCTTTGTGCCGAGATGCTTTTGGAGCGTGGGCTGCTATGATTCGCCGTCAACTGATCAATTTCCAAAACCGCAGCGTCGATGTCCGTGTCGGATTGGGCGCGTTCGATGAGTTGTCGCGCATGTTTGCCTCGGCTGTGGGCAAGCCTAAGCGCGCGATGGTCGTTTGGAACGACGCCACATCCGAGCGTTTTGGTGAGGTCGTCGAGCATGCGCTGGTCGACGCCGGTTTTGTCATGTCACAGCTTCCCCTTGAGGTTTCGCCTGCTGGTGCCACGCTGGCCGATGCCGATGCTATCTTTGGCGCCTTGTCTGCCAACGGCATTACCTGCGACGATCTGGTTGTCGCCGTTGGCGATGCCGCAACCTGCTCGGTTGTTAGCTGGTGCGCCAACCAGTGGTGTGGCCGAACCGAGTGCGCGCTGCTGCCGACGACCTTCGACGCCATGCTCACGGTCGCGACGACCATGAAGCCGCTCATTGCCTCGTCGTCGAATGCGCTTCCCGCTATCGCGTTCCGTCCCGAACCGGGCTTGGTCGTGTGTGACCTCGACCTTGTTCGCGAGGCGGACCCCGAGGACCTCAAGCTCGGCTATGTGGTACTTGTTGGCACCATGCTTTCGAGCAGTAAGTCCCGTTGGAATCAGTTTACTGAGACCGTCCCCGAGATTCTCGCGGGCGAGGAGGTCGCGCTCGTCAATGCCGTTCAATGGTCTCAGACTGCCCGCAAGGACGTACTGATGGCCACGAACCCGAGCGCTCGCCATGCGCTCGATTTTGGCAAGACGGGGGAGCGTACCCTGCGCGCTTGCTTGGGCGATGCCGCTTCGCAGGTCCCTGCCTACCAGCTGGTGTCCGAGGGCATGCGCTTTGAGGCGCGCCTAGCACATGATGCCTGCGACTTCGATATTGATTACGTCTTTGAGGTCGATGACTGCTTGGAGGACTTTGGTATCGAGGAGCTTGCCTTCGATCTGGAGCCTGCCGCATATATCGAGGAGTTCCGCAGGCAGCAGTTTGTCCGCTCGAACCGCAGTATGTTGCCGCTGCCCGCGGCACTCGGCGCCATTCGTCTAACGAGCGTTGAGGACGAGGTTCTTGAGCGCCATGCTCACGCCTACTTGGCTTCACGCAAAGAACTTCTCTAAGATTTATTGACATCCATTGTCTTTCGTATCATGTTGAGGGGCGGGTTTTAAATCGGTTGCGGATCGCATGCGTTTCCGTCGTTCGATTGAGACCCGTCCCGTCTATATAGAGACAACAAGAAAGGAATCTGCATGTCTGAGTTTGCTGCCGGTCCTGCCGGTCGTATCGAGCGTGTCCGTGCCCTGATGGCCGAGCGTGGCTACGATGCCATCGTGGTGCGCGACGAGGCCAACCTTCGTTGGCTTACGGGCGTGAAGGGCGTCTTCGACTACACCTTCGAGTTCCCGCACGCTGCGTTTATTACGGTCGACCAGTGCCTGTTCCACACCGACTCGCGCTACCTCAACAGCTTTGAGGAGAACACGCCCGCCGGCAGCCCCTGGGTCTACGACATGGATGAGGGCACCATCCCCGGTTGGGTCGCCGGCAAGATCGCGGCCAACAAGTGCCGCGTCTGCGCTGTCGAGGACGATATGCAGATTAACTTCTACCAGGGTATTCAGCGCGGCCTGGAGGACCGCTCCGTTGCCTGCATGCTGCCGCTGATGCACGACGACATCCGCAAGATGCGCGCCATCAAGGATGCCGAGGAGATCGAGCTCATGCGGCATGCACAGTCGATCACCGATGCCGCCTTCCAGCACATGCTCGGCTTTATTAAGACTGGTATGACCGAGAAGCAGGTTCGCAACGAGCTCGAGAACTTTATGTTCGCCAACGGCGCTGACAGCCTTGCTTTCGGCTCCATCGTGGCGAGCGGTCCCAACACCGCCAACCCGCATGCCGTGCCGAGCGACCGCGTGATCGAGAAGGGCGATTTCGTTCTTATGGATTACGGCGCGGGCTACTGTGATTACCGCTCCGACATGACACGCACCGTCGTGATGGGCGAGCCCACGCAGGAGCAGGTCGACCTGTACGCACTCGTGCGCCGCACGCACGAGGAATGCGTCGCCGCTATCCATCCGGGCGTCGAGGGTAACGATATCTTCAAGCTCTCCAAGAAGATCATCGGCGATGCCGGCTATGGCGATTACTATAACCATGGCTTGGGCCACGGCGTTGGTATCGACATCCACGAGCTGCCCAACTTCAACCGCAGCAAGAACACCATCGAGGTCGGCTCGGTTGTCACCATGGAGCCCGGCGTGTACCTGCCCGGTGTGGGTGGCGTGCGCCTGGAGGACTACGGCGTGGTCACCGAGAACGGCTACGAGCCCTTCACCAAGACGCCACATGACCTGCACATCATCGATTGCTAGCCCATTTCGATAGATTTTTTGGGGCGGGGCGTCCGGAGCAATTCGGGCGCCTCGCGTTCTCTTTTTATGCGCTCGCTGCAGGCGCCGTCTGCAAGTGTATAATTTCGGTCGTATGTAATTTGGACGCTTGTGCGTTCTGCCCATAACAAGAAAGGTCACTATGCCTACCATTTCTACCGCCGACTTCAAGAACGGCCTCGGTCTCCGTATTAAGGACAAGGTCTACACCATCGTCGAGTTCCAGCATGTTAAGCCGGGCAAGGGCGGCGCGTTTGTGCGCTACAAGACCCGCGACATCAAGAGCGGTCGCGTCGTCGAGAACACCTGCAACGCCGGTACCAAGTTCGAGAGCGTTATGCTCACCACCCGCGAGTTCCAGTACCTCTACAACGATGGCACCGACTACATCTTCATGGACAACGAGTCCTATGAGCAGGTTCCCGTTCCCGAGGACATGGTGGGCGAGAACTCCAAGTGGCTGCGCGAGAACGACATCTGCCAGCTGCTCTTCGCCGACGATGAGCTCATGGGCGTGACCCCGCCGATGTTCATCGAGACCACCATCGTCCAGACCGACCCGGGCTTTAAGGGCGACACCGTCCAGGGTTCCACCAAGCCGGCCACGATCGACACCGGCGCTGTCATCCAGGTCCCCATGTACCTCAACGAGGGCGAGGTCATCAAGGTTGACACCCGCGACGGCAAGTTCGTCTCCCGCGTCTAGCAACCAACTCTTCTAGGAGGACTCATGCCCCAGGAAATCAAGATTGACGGCATCGGCATTTCGCCCGATGTTCTGACCGCCATCGTCTCGCGCGCCGTGTCCGATGTCGAGGGCATCGCCTCCGTTGGCGTCAAGGACCTTGCCACCAACCTTGTCTCCATGATGCTCTCGTCCAAGGCCCCGGCTTCCGAGCCGGCGGTTGAGGCCGAGGTCGTCGGCGACAAACTCGCACTCACCGTGCGTGTCGTGGTGTTCTTTGGCTATCCGTTCAAGAAACTCGCCGAGGCCGTTCGCGCCGCCGTGGTCGCTGCCATCGATGCTCAGGTGGGCGTCGAGGTCGAGCGCGTTGACGTTTGCATTGACGGCCTCGTTTTCCCCAAGGAGTAACCTTTGAGCCTTAAGGTTTATCGCGGGCGTACGCTTGCCCGCAGTCAGGCGCTGCAGCTGCTGTTCCAGGCCGAGGCCACGGACAGTCCGCTCGAGCGCGTCCTCGAGGGTGATTTCCTGATCTCGAAGGGTCCCCTCGACCCCTATGCGCTGGAGCTGTGCCGCGGTGCCTATGAGCATATCGACCGCATCGACTGTGCTCTGCGCTCTGTTGCCAAGAACTGGGATCTTATGCGCATGCCCGGCGCCGACCGCAACCTGCTGCGAATCGCCGTTTACGAGATGCGTTTCCTCACCGACGAGGAGGTCTCTGACGCCATCGTGATCAACGAGGCCGTCGAGCTTGCCAAGGCCTATGGCACCGACCAGTCCGCGTCGTTCGTCAACGGCGTGCTGGGTAAGATCGCTCGCAGCGAGGAGCTGCCGGGCGAGGACCTGTACCAGGAGCTGCTGGCCGAAGATCGCGCTCGCGAGGAGGCGCAGGCTGCCGAGGCTGCCGCCAAGGTTGCGGTTGCTCAGGCTGAGGCTGGTGTGCTGGCCGAGGATGCGGACGCCGCCGAGGCTGACATCGACTCCGTCGAGGAGTAGCCATGCCAGAGGGTTCTGTCCGTAACTTTGATGAGATTTCGGACCGTCTGGATCAGATCATCGCCACCGTTCGCTCCAAGGATACCTCCTTGGAGCGTTCGCTCGATTTGTTTGACGAAGCGATTGAGCTGGGCTCCCGCGCGGTCGATATGGTCGACAAGTTTGAGTTGACGCCGCGTGAGGCCGACAAGCTCGAGCAGGAATACGATGAGGATGCGGCAAACGAATCCCAGGATAGCTAGGCCGCATCTCCGGATACGAATGGTTGATGGCATTCATGAAACGTGTGCGTCTTGATGACGAACTGATTTCACAGGGCATCTGCGCTGATCGCGCGGATGCCCTTCGCACTCTTATGGCCGGCTTGGTCTCGAGTGGCGGCGAGCGCTTGACTTCGCCGGGCCTTAAGGTAATCCCGGGCCTTCCGCTGCACGTGAAGGGGCGCATTCCCTATGTTGGCCGCGGCGGTCTTAAGCTCGAAGGCGCGCTTGATGCGTTCGGCATCAATCCGACGGGCCTTGCCTGTCTGGATGTGGGCTGCTCTACCGGCGGCTTTACCGATTGTCTGCTCAAGCGCGGAGCTGCGACCGTTGTCTCGGTGGACGTGGGTCGCGCCCAGTTCGATTGGTCGTTGCGTCAGGACGATCGCGTGACGCTGCATGAGCGCACAAACGTGACGCAGCTGCCTGAGCTTGGCTATGCCGGCGTCATCGACCTGGCTGTGTGTGATGTCTCGTTTACCAGCATCGCGAACATTATCGATGCGGTACTGGCGTGCCTGGCTCCTACGGGAGCATTCTGCACGCTCGTAAAGCCGCAGTTTGAGGCTCCGGCGGCGCTGGTGGGCGAGGGCGGCATTGTGACCGATCACGCCGTGCGCCGCGATACACTCGTGGCGGCGGTTGAACTCTTTGCCGCCAAGGGCCTGTTCCCGGTCGATGTGTGCGTGTCGCCCATTCATGGTGCCAAGGGCAACGTTGAGTTTTTCCTGTACGGCACGAGATTTGACCCCGGCGATCGCTCGCAAGACGAGCTGCAATCCCAGGTATCGGTTATGAGCGAGAAAGCTGCAACGCTATGAAGGTCTTTCTGGTTCCCAATTACTACAAGCAAGAGGCGGTCGAGAGCGGCCTGATGCTCGAGCTTTGGCTGACTCGCCAGGGCTATGAGGTCGCATGGGCTGCCGACCAGCGATCCAAGATTCAGAGCACGCCTGATATTGACGGCTCCGATCTGGTCATTACGCTCGGCGGCGACGGCACGTTGCTGCGCGCTGCCCGCATCCTCAACCATCGTGAGATTCCTATCCTTGGTCTTTCCTATGGTCACCTGGGTTTTTTAACTGCTGCGAGTCCCGAGGAGCGCGACATTCTGAAGGTCGTGAGCGACGCCCTGTCCGGCGAGCTGCATGTGAGCCGTCGCGCTACCATCGCCGCGGATATCGTGTCCGTGCGCGAAGATGGTACGAAGGATGTCGTGCGCACCTTCGCCCTCAACGACATGGCGCTTACGCGCGGCCCCCTGTCCGATATGGTCGAGTTCGACATCACGGTGTCCGGCCATCATATCGACCGTCTGCGTGGCGACGGCGTGGTCGTGTCCACGGCGACTGGTTCTACGGGTTACGCACTCAGTGCCGGTGGCCCCATCGTGAGCCCCGACTATACGGGCATGGTCTGCGTACCCATTGCGCCGCACACCATTCAGGCCCGTGCCTTCTTGACTTCGCCGAGTGATGTCGTCGAGATCTTTATGTCTGATGACCGTCCGAGTGTTCCGGCGATCGCTATCGATGGACAGTTTATTACCTGCGATGGTACCGTTGACAGCGTGGCCGTGCGCCGCGGGCCCGGAGATGTGCTGCTCCTCGATTACGGCCCCGAGAGCTTCTATAACTCGGTGAGTCGCGTTTTCTACGGAGTCCGTCATGATCGATGAGCTGCAGGTTTCTAACATTGCACTCATTCGCGAGGCGACGTTGGTGCCGAGTGCCGGCCTGACTGTCCTGACCGGCGAGACCGGCGCTGGCAAGACCGCGCTGCTCTCGGCTCTTAAGCTTATTTTGGGCGAGCGCGCGGATTCGTCGACGGTGCGCGAGGGCGAGGCGCTCGCGAGCGTCGAGGCACGACTCTTCGACGGGCCGCACGACACGGAAGGGTTCACCGTGCAGCGCAGTCTTTCTGCCGAGGGCCGCAGCCGCGTGAAGATTGACGGCCGCATCGCCAGCGTGCGCGAGCGGAGCGCGTTGGCGTGATGATGGATCTGTGCGGCCAGCACGAGCACCAGCGCTTGCTCGATCCGGCGCATCACGTTGCGATGGTCGATGCGTGGGCGGGGCGCTCTGCGCTCGAGGCGCTCGAGCACTACCGTGCTTGCTTTAAAGCCTCGCGCGCGGCCGCTAAGGAGGTCCGTCGCGTCGAAGAGGCCTCGCGTGCGCAGGGGAGCCGCGTCGAGGAGGCGCGCTTTGCCCTCGAGCGCATCGGCGAGGTCGACCCTAAGCCGGGCGAGTATGAGGAACTCGAGGAACTGCTGCCGCGCTCCGAACATGCCGAGGTACTGGTTGCCACCGCTAACGATGCCCATGCATCGCTTGCCTCTGAAGGGGGAGCGCTCGATGCCGTGAACAGTGCTGTGGCAGAGCTTTCCCGAATGGCTACCGTCGATCGCAAACTGGGCGACATTGCCGATGCACTTTCGGATGCCTGTATCTCCCTTGAGGATTGCGCGAACGAGCTTCGTACCTATCGCGATGCCGTCGCCTTCGACCCGCGCGAGCTCGCTCGCATGCGTGAGCGGTATTCCGACTTCAAGGGTCTGTTGCGTCAGTGGGGTCCCACCATGGACGATGTTTTTGCCATGCGCGATCGCTCGCAAGAACTGCTGTCCTTGGTCGATGATGGCGATGAACAGATCAAAAAGGCGCGTGAGGCACTCGGGAGCGCCGAGCGCGAGTTGTTTGCCGCTGCCAAGGCACTTAAGCGCGCTCGCAATACGGCGGCCCCGCGCTTCTGCCACGAGGTCGGCCGCCAGATGGCTCGCCTGGAGATGGGTAGTGCCGAGCTCGTTTGGGAGTCGCGTGATCTTCCCCGTGCTGAGTGGACGCCCGTTGGTCCTTCGAGCTACGAGCTGCTATACCGCAGCGGTGCCGGTTTGACGCCGCGCCCCTTGCGTCGAATTGCGTCGGGCGGTGAGCTAAGCCGCGTCATGCTGGCGAGCAAGGTTGTCCTCGGTAACGCGGACGGTGTCGATACACTGGTGTTTGACGAGGTCGATGCTGGTGTCGGTGGCTCCACGGCGCGTGCACTTGCGGGCGTGCTGGCAGATCTCGCCGCTACGCATCAGGTGATTGTCGTAACCCACTTGGCGCAGGTTGCCGTCATGGCTGACAAGCATTATGTCGTCAGCAAGGAACCGGGCGATGTTCCCCAGACGCATTTGGACGAGGTAACCGGCGAAGCGCGTACCGCCGAGATCGCCCGCATGTTGAGTGGCGATCAGTCCGAGGCAAGCTTGGCCCACGCAAAGCAGATGCTGGAAGAAGCTCGAGGTTAGATCGTATCAGCGGTGTTGGTGGGACAAATAGACTGATATTTATGTCCCACTACGCGTTTTACTCCACAACCTTATCCGGCTGGATGAGCTCCTCGTAGTAGCTGATATGCTCGCGAGCGTCTTCAATCTCGGGCAGCAGGAAGTTGTAGATGACTTCGATGATCATCGTGGCGCTGATCTTGGAGAACGCAAAGTCTCCCGTCGTCAGCAGCGCTTCGTGGTTGACGGTATTAAACGTGTAGTCTGCCAGGCGCGCGAGCGGGGATTTGCTGTCGCTGCTGATAACGACTACGGTTGCGCCGCAGTCGCGAGCCGCTTTTGCCATGCGATTCAGTCGGCGCGATTTGCCGGAGTTTGAGATTAGCACGATGACGTCACCCGGGCGCAACGTGAGCGCAAAGCCGATTGATGTCTCGCTAATGGTGCTCGCCATGCAGCGCAGGCCCAGCTGCGAAAACTTAAACGTCGCATCGAGCGCGACCGCGTTCGTATTGCCCACAGCCGCAAACTCAATAATCCCTGCATGCTTAAGGGCATGCACAACAGCCGCCAGCGTATCGTGGTCGATACCGTCGATGGTTGCATTAAGCTCGCTCACCTTGGCAGCCAGGATGTTCTTGAGGCTCTGCTCCATATTGTCGAGCGAGACCTCGTCGGTCAGGCCCTCGTTGCGCTGGCTTTCCAAATCCCTCGCCAACGAAAACTGAAAGCTGCGGAAGCTGCCAAACCCAAGCTTGCGGCAGAAGCGCGAAACGGTCGCCTCGGACGTGGCAGCGGCGCGCGAGAGCTGAGCGGCCGTGAGGCGTGGCGCCTCGGACTGGTGCTCCAATATATAGTCGACAATGCGCTGCTCGGACTCGCTGTATCCCTGATGGGTGCTAATGAGGGAAAGTGCGCTCTTGCTACTATCGGTCATGGATGGCTCCTGGTTGGCATGAAAATCGGACTCGTTTTGTAATGCCATAGTATAGGGGGATTTTCAATTACAAGATACACCTTGCCGTTTCAAGTGTTGATGGTAAACTTTCACCTACCGTTTACGGTTATGAAAGAACCTTTCACCGGAGAATTGCACCTTGTCTCTTCTCACGCGGACGGTAGGTTGGTATCTTTCAGTTGTGGAAAAACGCGCATCGAAGCGCGTGTAGGGGAGCGCCCGCGGGCGCTGTACTCAAGAAGGAGGGACACATGGCTAAGTTTGACATCATCGCCGCGACCGGTTGCCCGACCGGCATTGCGCACACCTTCATGGCTAAGGAGGCGCTGGAGAAGGCAGCTGCCGAGCGCGGTCTGACCATTAAGGTTGAGACTCATGGCCAGGTCGGTGTCGAGAACGAGCTCACCAAGAGTGAGATCGCTGGTGCCAAGGCCGTCGTCGTCGCAGCCGACAAGGATGTCCAGGCTGAGCGTTTCGCCGGCAAGCCCATGGTTTCCGTTGGTGTTTCCAAGGCCCTGTCCGTTGAGGCCGCCGGTAAGCTGATTGACCGCGCGCTCGCCGCCAAGGGTGACGACACGGTTGCAGCTGCTGCCGATATCGAGGATGAGGTCGAGGAGAAGGAGTCCATCGGCCACATCATCTACAAGCACCTCATGAACGGCGTCAGCCACATGCTGGTCTTCGTTGTTGCTGGTGGTGTTCTGACCGCTGTCTCGTTCCTGTGGGGCATTACGTCCTTCGATTCGACGGCGTCTGACTACAACAGCTTTGCTGCGATGCTCAAGATCATCGGCGGCATCGCCATGAACCTTATGGTTCCGGTGCTTTCCGCCTACATCGCCGAATCCATCGGCAAGCGCCCGGCGCTCGTCCCCGGCTTCGTTGCCGGTATGATCGCCATCCAGGGCCTGCCTGTTAACGCCGAGACCGGCATGATCGACGCCGGTGGCGCCGGCGTGGGCTTCGGCTTCCTGGGCGGCATCGTCGGCGGCTTCCTTGCCGGTTATGTCATCCTGCTGCTCGAGAAGGTCTTTGCCGGTCTGCCCAAGAACCTGGACGGCCTCAAGGCTATCTTCCTGTACCCGCTGTTCTCGACGGCTATCGTCGGCCTGGTCATGCTCGGCATTTCCGGCCCCATGGCTGCCATCAACACCGCCATGATGGACTTCCTCAAGGGCCTGTCCGCCTCTGGCGCCGTTGTCCTGGGTCTTGCTATCGGCTGCATGTGCGCCTTTGACATGGGTGGCCCGGTCAACAAGGCTGCTTATGTCACCGGTACCGCTATGCTCACCGAGGCTCTGGCCGCCGGTGTTGGCACCGATACCTACAACTTCGGCACCAACTTCATGGCTGCCGTTTCCGCCGCCTGCATCGTTCCGCCGCTGATCACCACCTTCGCCGTCGTTGTCGGCAAGAAGTACTTCAGCCAGGAGGACCATGACGCCGGTGTCGTCAACCTCATCCTTGGTTGCACCCACATCACCGAGGGCGCCATTCCGTTCATGACCAAGAACATCTGGCCCGTCATGCCCATCATGATGCTCGGTTCTTCTATCGCTTCGATCCTGACCATTATGTTCAACGTTCACGATCCGGCGCCTCACGGTGGCTTCCTGGTCCTGCCCGTTGTCGAGAACGGTCCGCTGTGGGTTCTCGCGATCCTCATCGGCGCTGTGGTCGGTGGCATCCTGTTCGTGGCCTTTAAGAAGTACGACTTCGAGAAGAACCAGAAGGCCGCTCCTGCAGCCAAGCCGGTTGAGGCTCCCAAGGCCGTTGCCGTCGAGGCCCCCAAGGCCGAGGCTGCCGACTTCGTGAAGGTCGAGAACGTCTTTGTCGCCGAGGATTTCGCTTCTCGTGACGAGGCCCTGAGCTTCGTCTCCAACCAGGCCGTCAAGGCCGGTCTTGCTGACGACGCCGACGCCGTGATGAACGCCTTCCTGGCCCGTGAGGCCGAGGGCACCACGGGCATGATGGAGGGCTTCGCTATTCCGCATGCCAAGTCCGATGCCATTACCGAGGCTGCTGTCATCGTCGTCAAGGACGACTCTGGCGTGACCGGCTGGGACACCATGGACGGCGCTCCCGTCAACGTGGCTATCGCCCTGCTCATCCCCGGTGCCCAGGCTGGCACCACGCACCTCAAGATCCTGTCCAAGGTCGCCGAGGCGCTCATGGACGAGGACTTCCGTGCCACCGTCAAGGGTTCCTCCGACGCCGCCAAGATCGCCAAGACGATCAACGCCCGTCTGGTCTAATCCCCCAGCTCGCGGATAATATCGCCCTTTGTAACAAAGGCGGAGACCCTCTCCAGGGCCTCCGCCTTTTTCTATCCCTCCCATAAGTTGCGGTGAAATAGGGACTGTTTAAACGATTCAACTCCAAATTCAGTCCCTATTTCACCGCAACTTACAAAAGGGTATAGAGGGGGCTGTCTATCGAGTCTTTGTCGCGAACGGGTCGTCAGCCAGAATTCCGTTCGCACGATATTGCTCTGGACCGACCGAGTTTCCGCAGCTCGCCTGCCGGGCGGGGCGGTTGAGTTTGTCGCGAGTTCCGCACGCAAAGGAAAGCACTTAATGTGCTTTCCGTCTTGCGCAGGACTGTAGAGCAGCAAACTTAACCGCCCCGCCCGGCAGGCGAGCGTGCTGCAACGACATCCGTCCAATAATTCGTGCGAAACACAATGAAAAACCGTTTGATGTGAGTTAATATAAACAACGTCGTGAGTATGGCTCCTGTCGCATGGCTGACAGGGGTTAAACACAAAAAAGGAGTCAATTATGGTTTCTGAGAAGGCTACCCTCGTTAATCCTCAGGGTCTTCACATGCGTCCTGCTGGTCTCTTCGCCTCCACCATGGGCAAGTACGCCTGCGACGTGACGGTCGTCACCCCCGAGAAGGAGGTCAACGGCAAGTCCCCGATGGCCCTCATGGCTGCTGGTATCCCCTGCGGCACCGAGGTCGAGGTCAAGTGCGACGGCGCCGACGAGGCCGAGGCTCTGGCTGCTGCCATCGAGCTCATCAAGAGCGGTCTTGGCGAGTAGAACTCAAACGGGTCGCATGTTGAACAATTAAGTTCATACTTGGGGGCGCAGTGACCTGTTCAAGGTAGCTGCGCTCTTTTGTCATGGATATGGCAAAACGCTTTATCACATGACACGGAGAGAGGAATGGGAATGTATCAGGGAGTCAACGCATCCGAGGGCATCGGTATCGGCACCGTCATGGTCGCCGTCGATCCCGACTTGACGTTTGAGCCGCACGAGGTTGCTGATTCGGCAGCAGAGAAGGAGCGCTATCAGTCCGCTCTTTCGGTCTTCTGCGAGAAGACACAGGCTCAGGCCGACCACATGAAGGAGACGGTGGGCGAGGCCGAGGCCGAGATTATGAGCGGACACATTGTCCTTGCTCAGGATCCGGGCATGACCGACGCCATCAACGCCGCCATTGACGGCGGCACCTGCGCTGAGCAGGCGCTCATGGACACCTCGACCATGTTCGAGAACATGTTCCTGTCCATGGACGACGAGATGTTCCGTCTGCGCGCTGCCGACATCGCCGACATCCGCACCGGTATTCTTGCCGAACTGCTGGGCAAGGAGGTCGTTGACCTCTCCGTCCTGCCCGAGAACACCGTCGTTGTCGTGCACGACCTCACGCCGTCCATGACCGCCACGATCGATAAGGCCCACGTTGCCGGTATCGTCACCGAGACCGGTGGCCGCACGTCGCACTCCGCGATCATCGCGCGCGCCCTCGAGATTCCGGCTGTCCTTTCGGTTGCCAACAGCTGCACCGCGCTGCGCAACGGCATGACCGTTGTCGTTGACGGTGGCAAGGGCGTCGTTGAGGCCGATCCCGACGAGGAGACGCTCGCCGCCTACACCGCCAAGGCCGAGGCCTTCGCTGCCGAGAAGGCGGCCCTCGAGGCTTTCCGCGGCAAGCCGTCCGTGACTGCCGATGGCATCAAGAAGATCATCGCCTGCAACATCGGTAACCCTGATGACGTGCCCAACGCGCTCGATCACGACGCCGAGGCTATCGGTCTGTTCCGCTCCGAGTTCCTGTTCATGGACTCTGCTGAGCTTCCTTCCGAGGAGGAGCAGTTCAACGCCTACCGCAAGGTCGCCAGCGCGCTCAAGGGCGCTCCGGTCATCATTCGTACGCTTGATGTGGGCGGCGACAAGGAGATCCCGTACCTGCACATGGTCAAGGAAGACAACCCCTTCATGGGCTTCCGCGCCGTGCGTTACTGCCTGGCCAATCCCGACCAGTACAAGGTCCAGCTCCGCGCCCTGCTGCGCGCCAGCGCCTTCGGTGACGTCAAGATCATGATCCCGCTCGTCACCTGCGTCGAGGAGGTCGTGGCTGTCAAGGAGCTCGTCGAGCAGTGCAAGGCCGAGCTGACCGAAGAGGGTCGCAAGTTCAACGAGAATATCGAGGTCGAGACGCCCGCCGCTTCGCTGCTCGCTGACCGTCTTGCCGAGGTCGCCGACTTCTTCTCCATCGGCACCAACGACCTGATCGGCTACACCATGTGCGCCGACCGTGGCAACGACACCATCTCCAACCTGTACCAGGTGTACTATCCCGCCGTGCTCCGCTCGCTCAAGAACATCATCGAGAGCGGCGTGAAGGCCGGCATCATGGTCGGTATGTGCGGCGAGGCCGCTGCCGATCCGCTCGAGCCGTTGCTGATCAGCTGGGGTCTGGAGGAGTTCTCGATGAGCGCTCCGTCTATCCTGCGCGCCCGCAAGACCATCAGCCAGTGGACCAAGGCCGAGTGCGACGAGCTCGCCGAGAAGGCGCTCGCCTGCAACACCGCCGCCGAGGTCAAGGCGCTGCTCGAGTCTGCAGCTCGCTAATTTGGTATCAGAGGTAACCGCGTGGTTGGAATGGGCCGGCCACGCGGCCCTCACATATACAGGGGGTACTGTAAATGTTCTACACGCTAACCGCTAACCCGGCTGTCGACATGACGGTTTCGAGCTCTCCGCTCGAGCCCGACGAGAACGTCCGCACCGGCTCGGCCAGCTACACGGCTAACGGCAAGGGCCTCGATGTGTCCTTCGCCTTTAAGAAGATGGGCGTCGACACCGTCGCGCTCGGCTTCTTCGCCGGATTCACGGGCAAGTTTATCGTCGAGGAGGTCATGAACCTGGGTTGCCTGTGCCGCCCGGTCTGGACCGACGGCATCACGCGTATCAACACCTACGTCAACGATGGCCAGCACGAGTACGGCATCCTGAACCCCGGCGCCCCGATTACGCCGGAGCACCAGAAGGAGCTCTACAACATCCTGGACACCGCGGGCGATCTTGAGTGCCTGATTGTCTCCGGCTCCGTGCCTCCCAAAGCTACGCCCGACTTCCTGGCCCAGGTTATGGAGCACGCTCAGGCTCGTGGCGCCGACGTCGTCCTGGACCTGTCCTCCGACAAGCTCAAGGAGCTCGCTCACAAGAAGCCGCTGCTCATTAAGCCGAACCATCACGAGATGAAGGCCATCTTCGGCGTGCCTGTCGACACCGACGACGAGGTCCGCGTTGCCATGAAGCTCGCCCACGACGCCGGCGTTCAGAACGTGCTGCTCACCCGTGGTAGCCGCGGCGACGCTTACTTCTCCAACGGCGAGGACATCTGGTACGCCAAGCGTGAGTTCAACATCAAGCTGGTCTCTTCTGTCTGCGCCGGCGACTGCACCCTCGCTGCGTTCCTGCACAAGTGGTACAGGGATCGCGACAACGTCGAGGAGGCCATGAAGCTCGCTATGGCTACCGGCGCTAACGTTGCCGAGTCCGTCGGCATCGGCGACTTCGGTCACGTCGATGAGTACAGCAAGCGCGTTGCTGTCCGCAAGCTCGACCGCAAGTAAGCGAAACTCATTATTTTCGCGTGTACGGCGCCCCGGTTTTGGCCGGGGCGCCATTTTTGTATATTGTGGGCGAGCGACAGGACAAGGACCCTGTTTCTTTTGCCCGTCATCCCGCCGCCCTGCACGCGTTCTACACCGTTCGCCGAGTCGCTATGGTCTTTTCCCGAAGCGTGGAATATACTTTCACTAACACGTTGCCTTGTGAAAGGAACTTACATGATTTACACGCTCACTGCAAATCCCGCCATTGACTACAACATTGCCTGCGACGGTCTTTCCGCCAACACCGTCACCCGCACTCGCAACGCGGTCTATACGCCCAACGGCAAGGGTCTTAACGTCTCGTTCACCCTCGATCACTACGGCGTCGACACCACGATCCTGGGCTTTTTTGCCGGTTTCTCGGGCGAGTTTATCGTCAAGGGCGCCGAGGCCCTGGGCGTGCCCGTCAAGCCCGTGTGGACCGACGGCATCACGCGCGTCAATGTCTTCCTCAACGCCGGTCCCGACACCGAGTACAACATGGTCAATGCAGGCGCTGCCATCAATGCTGCCAACGAGCAGGAAATGTTTGAGCTCATTGATTCGCTCGACGACATGACCTGCCTGGTCATTAGCGGCTCGCTGCCCCCCAACACCTCCGAGGGTTTCCTGGCCGAGGTACTTCGCCGTGTTAAGGCAAAGGGTGCCGAGTTCGTGCTCGATATCTCGAGCCATCAGCTGGCCGACCTCATTGCCATGGAGCCGTTGCTCATTAAGCCCAACGACGACGAGCTGCTCGACATCTTTGGCATTAAGGTGAGCGGTGGCGACGACGAGTCCGTCAAGGGTGCGATGGCCGAGCTCCACGCCAAGGGCGCTAAGAACGTGCTGTTGACACTGGGTGGCGCTGGCGCGTACTTCTCCAACGGAGAGCACATCTGGTTTGCCAATCGCACCTTTGAGGTCAAGCTGCTGTCGACGGTCTGCGCCGGCGACTCCTCACTTGCCGCCTTCCTGTCCGTGTGGCACGACGCTCCCGAGCGTGTTGAGGATGCCCTGCGCCTCTCGATGGCCACCGGCGCCAACGTGGTGGAGTGCCCCGGTCTGGGCGATTTTGCCAAGGTGGACGAATATAAGAAGCACATCGAGGTTCGCCAGGTCTGCTAACCGCATCGATATGTCGTTGTCGAACACCCGCTTTGGATCTCCGAGGCGGGTGTTTTTTTGCGCGCTGAACGTATATGGCGTCTGCCGACTCGTTTTATCGAATCGACGACGCGATTGCGTGTGCGCTCTTTCTCGTTTCTTGTTAGACTTCTTGAGAACCATCGATTTACGCTCGCAAGTGCAGGAGGCTATAGGCATGTGTAATGTTTCGCTCAACGGTACGCAGCCGACCGATGCCTCCATCCGTGTCCTGCGTGCGCTTGAGGCAGCCGGTCTTGAGGCTTGGTATGTAGGCGGTTGGGTACGTGATGCCCTGATGGGGCGTCCCAGCCACGATGTTGATATGTGCTGCAGCGGCTTGTGGCAGGAGTCCAAGGCGGCGCTCGAGTCGGCTGACATTGCCGTGGTTGAGTCGGGCATTAAATTTGGCGGCATCACGGCCATTTGCGATGGCGAGCGCATTGAGGTCACGACGTATCGCCTGGACGGTTTTTACACCGATGGCCGCCATCCCCAGAGTGTGGAGCGTGCGGCTTCGCTTGAGGACGATCTGGCGCGCCGTGACTTTACCGTTAATGCCATGGCTTGGCATCCCGATCGTGGTCTTGTCGACCGCTACGATGGCCAAGGCGACCTTGAGCGTAAACTTATCCGTGCCGTCGGAGATCCCAAGCGTCGCTTTAACGAGGACGCGCTTCGCATGCTGCGCGCGGTGCGTTTTGCCTGCCGTCTGGATTTTATGATCGAGCCTAAGACCAAACAGGCACTTGCCGAATGCTCATCGCTGCTCGATGCCGTGGCACGCGAGCGCGTGGGTATTGAGCTTGAGGGCATTCTTTCGACCGGCCACGGGGGAGACGCGATGCTTCGCTACCCCGAGCTTATTTGCGCCGCCGTGCCCGAGCTTGCTGCGGGAAGGGGCTTTGACCAGTGCAGCGTCTATCATGCCTTTAATGTCTACGAGCATATCGCTCGCGTGTTGACGGTAGCGGGGGAGTTGGCACTGTGTGATGGCGTGGAGCCTTCGCCGAGCTTAATGTGGGCAGCGTTTTTGCACGACGTCTCCAAGCCTGATTGCTTTACGGTCGACCATGCGGGCAGCGGCCATTTCTACGGTCATCCCGAGCTTGGCGCCAAGAAGGCGCGCGCCATTATGGATCGTCTGGCGCTTTCGCACGATTTGATTCGCGACGTGTGCCTGCTTATCAAGTACCATGACAAGCCGCTGCGTCCCGAGCGATCCTGCCTGCTCAATATGATGCGCGCGCTTTCGGGCGAGGGCGTCGACACGCCGCGCCTGATTGACGAGCTCATGGACCTTAAACGTGCCGATACGCTGGGCAAGGCGCCGTCGTGCTTCTATTACGTCGAGACGATCGAAGAGATGCGCTCACTCGCCCATGATCTGCTGGAGGCGGGGGAGCCCTATACGCTCAAGATGCTTGCCATCAACGGCGGCGACCTGATTCATGCCGGCGTCAAGCCTGGGCCGGAGTTGGGGCAGCTTCTCAATGCCGCCCTCGACGCCGTAATCGAGGACAACGTCCCCAACGAGCGCGAAGCCCTCCTGACTCACCTGCACCTGGGATAAACATCCTTCGGTTCGTCCCAAATGGGCTACCTAGTTGACCTGCGTGTTCCATAACCTCCCGACAAAATTCGGGCAATTTGGAATTTCTTCTTGCGCTCGCGTTTTTTGTCCCGTAATATATTTTCTCGCACGGCAGTGCGGATGTCATGTGGCCCGTTCGTCTAGCGGTTTAGGACGCCGCCCTCTCAAGGCGGAGATCACCAGTTCGAATCTGGTACGGGCTACCA
>UQUD01000022.1 GCA_900544225.1 uncultured Collinsella sp. | reverse complement strand
GAGTTCCGCACGAGCCGGAGAGCACTTAATGTGCTCTCCGTGCGAGCAGGACTGTAGAGCAGGAAACCTTGTATACGCCCGCCCGCTCCCGAGGGGGTATCTCTCATGCAAAAACTGTCGTGGGGTAAAGTCCGAGGTCAGTGGCGTTTTATACCGAGAAATCCAAAAAAGTTGAAAATTCATTACAAATTTGCGTTGACTTTAGGTAACTAAAGTTTCATACTCCTTTTCAACCACTGGGGGATGTGAACACGCACGGATCGTTCACATCATGATTGAAGAGGATTTCTTAGACATGTTCACGCATCAGCTAAACATTATCAGCGTAGTAATTATCTGATGCGGGTTAGCACATACAGCTAGCCCGTACGATAACGGGCGGCTGATGAAGATGAGGGCCGTCGAGCGCAACCGACGGCCCTCATTTTTTATGTCTAGGAAGTTCTTTTTAGAGGAGGAAATGTAATGAACGGAGTTTTGCTCATGGTTGTGGCCGCGGCGGTGCTCGCCTGCGGCTATCTGGGCTACGGCCGCTGGCTGGCCAACAAGTGGGGCGTTGACAAAGAGGCCCTCACGCCGGCCAAGCGCATGAAGGACGGCAACAGCTTCTCGCCCGTCTCCGCCTTCACCGCGTTCTCGCACCAGTTCAGCTCGATCTGCGGTGCCGGCCCTGTTACGGGTACGATCGTCGCCATGGCCTTTGGCTGGCTGCCCGTCGTGCTCTGGGTCCTCGTCGGCGGCATCTTCTTTGGCGCCGTCCACGACTTTGGTGCCCTGTACGCTTCGATGAAGAACAACGGCAAGTCACTCGCTCAGCTCATCGAGAAGTATATCGGCAAGACCGGCCGTCGCCTGTTCCTGCTGTTCTGCTGGCTGTTCTGCATCATCGTCATCGCCGCCTTTACCGACATGGTCTGCAAGACGTTCATGTTCACCCCGGCCGTTGACGCTTCTGGTGCTGCTACCGGTGCCATCGACTTCACCAAGTCCTATGCCGCCGGCTGCGCTGGTACCATCTCCATCCTGTTCACCTTCGTCGCTATCGCCTTTGGTTGGGCCCAGAAGAAGTTCAACCTCACCGGCGCTGCCGAGTTCGTCACCGGCGTGGTCCTCATGGTTCTCATGTTCGCCGTCGGTATGCAGTTTCCGGTCTACCTGGATAAGTTCCAGTGGTTCGCCGTCGTCATGGTCTACCTGGTCTTCGCTGGCGCTATGCCCATCCAGATGCTCAAGACCCCGCGTGACTACCTCACTTCCATCATGATGATCGTCATGATCGTCTGCGCTGTCCTCGGCATCGTCGTCCTGGGCGTCAACGGTCAGGCCACTATCACCGCTCCGGTCTTTACCGGCTTCTCCACTGCCTCCGGCATGATGTTCCCGGTCCTGTTCGTCTCCGTCGCTTGCGGTGCTCTCTCCGGTTTCCACAGCCTCGTTTCTTCCGGCACCTCTTCTAAGCAGGTCGAGAAGGAGCAGGACGCCGTCAAGGTCGGTTACGGCGCCATGATCGTCGAGTCCTTCGTCGGCATCCTTGCCATCATCGTCGCCGGCATCATGTTCTCCGACATGAACACCGCCGGTACCGGCGCCCTCAACGCCGGCGTCGCTTCCACCCCGTTCCAGATCTTCGCCGCTGGCATCTCCCGCGGTATGCAGGCCTTCGGTGTTGACGGCACGCTCGCTACCGTCTTTATGACCATGAACGTCTCCGCTCTGGCCCTGACCTCGCTCGACGCCGTCGCCCGCATCGCCCGCACCTCGTTCTCCGAGTTCTTTGCCCAGACCAACGACGCCCTGGCCATCGAGTCCAAGGCCGGCTACATGAAGGTCCTCGGCAACCCCTGGTTCGCCACGGTCGTCACCCTGCTTCCCGGTCTCGCCCTCGCTTTTGGTGGCTATGCCAACATCTGGCCGCTCTTTGGTGCTTCCAACCAGCTGCTCGGCGGCATGACCATGATCACCCTTGCCGTGTTCTGCAAGTGCACCGGCCGCAAGGGCTGGATGCTCTACGTGCCCGTCGCCTTCCTGCTCTGCTGCACCTTCACCTCGCTGGTCCAGAGCGCCATGGGCTGCATGACCGCCGTCCAGGCCTACGGTTTCTTCGGTACCATCCCGGCTACCGCCACCACGGCCGCCGTTTCCGTCGCCGCCACCAAGGGTCTGCAGCTTGTCTTCGCTGTCCTGCTGATGGTCCTGGGCCTCATCGTCGCCGTCAACTGCCTCAAGGAGTTCTTCGGCAAGGAGGCTGGCTCCATGCCTGATGAGGAGCCCGAGTGGTCCGAGATGGGCAAGGCCGAGTACGGTCGCGCCGCTGCCGCCGAGGCTCCCGCTGACGCCGAGGCCGCCAAGGCCTAGTCAGCTTGATGGACTAACCGTTCCATCCATATGACTCGGAAAGATCGGGTCCGCGACTTCGCGGGCTCGGTCTTTTTTTCATGCGAAAGCGGGTGACGCTCGAGTGTTCTCGCAGATGTTTTGCGTGGATAAGGGCGCGCGTTGTACCATATAGACGTATATGTGTACATATGAAAGGGGCCCCGTGGCCAAGACGGTATATTCCGATAATCAAAACAATGTCGATGCTTTGGCTGAGCGCCTGAGCAGCCAGACGTCGCTTTCTGCTGAGCGTGCCAAGCTGGTTGCCTACGACCTGCTTTGCCGCAAGGCGCTCAAGATTAAGTCGAGTGCGCTGGCGCAGATTTTCCGCTCCGTCGATAAGGAGTGCGACACCAAGGCGATGCGCGATGAGCTTATCGCGGCAAAGATCGTGACCAAGATCGAGGGTAGCGGCATTAACGGGCGCCCGGCGTTCTATACCATCAATGCCGAGATCCGCGATGTCCAGGAGCAGCCTGCCGAGTCCGTCGAAGATTTTGTCGTCGAGGATTCCGCTGACGTGCCTGCTGTGGAAGAAGCTGCTCCGTGTGAGCATGTCGATACCGATGAGTTGCTCGATGAGAACGTCGTGCGTGCCTTTACGGCCAAGGCAGGACGCGGCGGTTTTGGCGGGGGCGGCAAGCGCGATGCACAGCGCCGCGCCCAGCAGGAGCGCTTCCGTCGCGCCGTTGCTCAAAAGGGTGAGACGGATGCCGAGGCTGTTGAGACCGAGGTTGCTGCCGAGTCGCAGAAGCCCACGAAGGAGCAAAAGCCCGTGGAGGCCCAAGAGCCCAAGCGCCGTCGCGGTGCTCACTTTAAGGCTGCACAGCAGGATGCCGCGCGTGAGGTCGAAGAGTCTTCTGAGGTTGCAGACGATGTTGAGGAGTCTGCCAAGAAGGCTCCGAGTTCGTGTCGTCCCGGCCGCGGTTTTGCGGGACGCGCGTATCCCGTAAAGCATCAGGGGAAGGGCGAGTCGGTTTCGACCACCCAGGACGAGAAGGTCGTTGAGCCGGCGGCTCGCGAACAGAAGCCTGCTGAGCCGCAGCTTGAGGTTGATGCCGAGGCTAGGGGCCAGCAGCCTACTGATGAGCAGGCGGAGCAGGGCGCGTCGAGCAAGCCTCGCCGCCGTCGCCATCGTGGGGGCCGCAGTTCCCATGCCGAGACTGCAGCCGAGAAGACCACGCCGCAGGACGAGGATGCGAAGGTCGAGGTTTCTTCGGGGCAGCCTAAGCGCCAGCCGGCGAAGGAGAGCAAGTCCGATCGTCCGCAGAAGCAGGCGCCTATGCCGAAGCGCGAGCGCAATTCCCAAGGCGATTCTAAGCGCAAGTCTCAGAAGAAGCCGGAGTCTACCGCAGCAGATACTGCTGCCCAGCAGCCCAAGTCGGCAGTCCACGGCGAGGTCTCGGCGTTTGCCCTTGCCCGCGTTTTAGGCAGGCAGCTGCTCAAAGTTGTCCCTACGCCTACGGCGCTCTCTAAGATCAAGGAGCAGCAGACACAGATCGTAAAGGTCGAGGGCAAGGACGGCAAAAAGGCTCCGCAGCGCACTCAGCACAACGAGATGTCCAACCGCAAGATTGCCGAGGAAATCGCAATCATCCAGGCTTGGATCGAGCAGAACCGAGGTGCCGATACGCCGGTTGCCTCGCGCCGTCAGCGTGCCTACCAGATCTTTAACGACGAGAAGGCTTTTGACGGCAAGCACGGTGAGCGCCTGATCAGGCGTATGACCGAAAAGGGCATCAGCATGCAGGCGATCAAGGTCGCCCCCAATCGCCCCGTGCATTTTACGGGCTTCTTTACGCTGGGCGCCGACAAGCCGTTCATTATGGTCGAGAACCTGGACACCTACGACGAGATCGTCAAGCTGCTGCGTGGCCGCAAGCACGCCAAGCTCTTTGGCATCAAGGTGGGCGGCGTGATTTTTGGCGGCGGATGCAAGGCGAGCGTCTCGCATGCCCTGGACGATTATCTGGCCGAGATTGGCTATCGCTTTAACTACGTCTACTACGTAGGCGATATCGATCGCGAGGGCGCGCGCATTGTCGAGCAGACTCGCAATGCCAATGTGGTTGAGATTCGCCTGCATGCCGGCATGTACCGCGCCATGCTCGCCGAGCATAAGCGTCGCGTGAAGGCCGGCGGCGAGTGCGAGCCCGCGGCTGCCAACCAGGGCGTGCCGCAGAACCTGGCGGCGACGATCAAGGATCTGCCCATGGTTACGCGCGTGCAGTTCCGCAACGTGCTGCGCGAGGGCGGGCGCATTCCGCAGGAGATTCTGATGACCGCAGACTATCGGGATGGCGACTCGGGAAGCTTCGACCGCATGCTGAACAATTAGCTCTCCCGGGGCCTGTGGTTACTTGGTTGTTGCATGCGGCTCGCTTTTCGGAACTGGGCTGATATTTTCTTGATGTTAGGCGCTCTTGGTCCTAATGGGCTTGGGGCGCCTTCGCGTTTCCTCAGCTCCGCACCCTTGCGGGTTCGAATTCCTCCGCTTGCCCACAAGAAAGCGCTCCAGGTTCATAAGGGCCTGGAGCGCTGTGTTCTTAAGGGCTGGGACGGAGGGATTCGAACCCCCAACAGCCGGCACCAAAAACCGGAGTTCTACCGTTGAACTACGTCCCAATGTGTGGTGTTGCCCAAAAGCAACTCGTTTAGTTTACCTAATCTGCGAGGGCATCGCAAACGCCATCGAGCAGGCGTACGGCGAGTGTCTGCGCGTCGCTGGCCGTGAAGGTGCCGTTGTAGCGCGTCATGCCCGTGAGCTCAATGCGAATGCGAGCCGGCTTCTGCTGCGCGGCGACATTGGCGGTGCGGATGCGCTGGGCCAGGTTGTGGCACTCGGCGAGGGCAATCGTGGCGCGCGGTGCGGCGTCGGCGGGCAGCTCGTCGCTTGCGATTTCGAGCACCAGGTCAACGTCGGTTGGGACCTCGGAGTCACAGAGCATCATGCCGCTGTTGTCGGTCGTTGCCGTGGCGATATTCCACATGCGCGACGCAACGCTGCGTGCGATGGGGTCCTCGCCGATAACGGCAATCTGGAAGCGCTCGAGCACGTTGGCGGCGCGAGCAAAACCGATGCGGGACTCGGCTTCGGTGACCGAGGGCTTGCCCTCCCACACATGGTGCAGGCGGTTGATGTAGGCGTAGGTGTCCTGGAAGGCCATGCCGTCGGCAAACAGGCCGACATTTTCCTGGAACTGCTGCAGGGCGGCCTCGGTATGCGGACCAAAGTAGCCGTCGTCTTCGCCACAGGCAAAGCCCAAAACGTTGAGAGCGCGCTGCAGGGCCTGCACATCGGCGCCATGGAAATTGGGCATGCGCAGATAGAGGGTGCGGTCGCCCAGCTTATACGAAGCGTCTACAAGGGCGCTCCAACAGGGGATATCGACGGCATGACCGGCAGCAAGGCCGCTGTCGAGCCTGAAGGTGCTGACGGCCTGCTCAGTGGTGGCTCCAAAGTACTTGTCGGTGACTTCGGCGGCATCAATCGTGTAGCCGAGCTGCAGGAGACGAGACTGCACGTCCTCGACGGCTGCTCCTTGCATGCCCGTTGTAATAGGTTCCATGAACGAACCCCTTTCGGCGTACCATTCGTACTATTTGAGCGTCTGTCGGATAGACAACGCAAAGGGATGCATAAACATGCACTCAACAGTGTAGCAAGTTGTGCCTAAATACGCTGCTGACAGATTTTATAACCCCCGTTAGTTAAGGCGCTCCACAAAGAAATCTGCCATGGAGAGGAACAGCTCGCGTGCGTGCGGATCAAGCTCAACGTTCTCGATGGCCGCTTTGGCCTTAGCGGTCAGGTCGAGCGCGTAAGTGTGGGCGTAATCGATGGAGCCGGTCTCCTGGAAGATCTCCACGGCGCGTGCGAGCTGCGCGGGATCATCGGTGCCCGAGGAAAGAATCGCCTCGACCTCGTCGTGGTGGCGCTCATCAGAGAGGGCGTGTACGGCGACAAGCGTGCGCTTGCCCTCGGTGATGTCGGTGCGGAAGTCCTTGTTGGCGGCTTCCTTAGTGCCGACAAGGTTGAGCAGGTCGTCCTGAATCTGAAAGGCAAGGCCCGTGTGCAGGCCAAAGGCGCGCAGCGCTTCGATTTGCTCATCGTTGCCGCCGCCGATAATGGCTCCGGCGGCAAGCGGCGTGGCTCCGCTGTAAAACGCGGTCTTGTGCGTCGCCATGTCCAGGTAGTCATCAACCGAGATATCAAAGCGCCCGTCACGGACCCAACCCAGGTCGAGTGCTTGACCCTCAATGGTGCGGACGATCATCTCGGTAAGCTCGTGGAGCACGCGCAGCTTCACGTCGGACTCCAGCGTGGGGTCGTCGAGAACCGTCTTGGTGACCATGGTGAGCGCCAGGTCGCCACAATTGATGGCAAGGCCCGTGCCCTCGGTAAGGTGCATGCAGGGCTTGCCTCGACGAAGCTGTCCGTTGTCGGCGATGTCGTCATGGATAAGCGCTCCCGACTGAAAGTGCTCGATAGCTGCCGCCGCGCTGCGGGCGCTCTCAAAGCTGCCACCTACCGCGGTGGCGGCGAGCATGCAGATGAGCGGGCGGTGGCGCTTGCCGGCATTGGCCGTAAAAGCCGAGAGCGGCGCGTACAGGTAGCGCTCGATATCGGCAGAGGTCGCCTGTCCGTCAAAGAACGTGGCCAGATAGGCGTTAATCTGGTCAAAGTGCTGGGCTAAAAAGCTGGTAAACGGACTGGACACGGGTTCTCGCATTCTTTCTGAGGTTGCGTTGATGCAATATGCAGACAACATATTGCCACATTAGGGCGTTTGGCGCGGCAGTTTTGGCGATTTAGGACAACGGGCGTGCGTTTGATGGAGCGCGCCTAAATCAGCCTAAAATGCTCGAGCGCCGCAACGACACCGTCGTGATCGACGGTGTCGGTCACGTAATCGGCCTTATCCTTGAGATAGTCCGGTGCATTGCCCATGGCGATACCGACATCGACGGCGTTCATCAGCGAGACGTCATTGCTGGCGTCGCCGATGCCGTATACGGTTCCGTGGTGGGGATCGAGGGCGTTGAGTACAGACTGGATGCCCCCGCGCTTCGTGCATTCGCGGGGCGAGATTTCGGTTACCTCGAGTTCGAGCTCGTTAAAGCACAGCAGCGGCTCAAGTGCCTTATCTTGAGCGATGTGGTTGGCGAGCGATGTAGACATCAAGATCTTGTAGACACTGTAATGTTGCAGCTGCGTGACTGCGTCGCCCAGGGTGCGCGCGTATCCGGGAGCATCGGGCGCATCGGCACTCATGCGCACGACGCCGTTGAGGCCCTCAAAGCGGATGACCTCGCCCGATTGCTCAAGGTAGGGGGCAAGACGCTGCAGCATACTGGGCGTCATCGACAGATCGCGAATTGTGTGTCCGTTGATCTCGGCGTAACCGCCCGCAAGACAGACGATGCCGGTCCAGGGCAGCTCAAGAAGTTTGGGGTGGATGCAGCTCAGGGTACGTCCCGTGCAGATAAAGGCCATGTTGCCGTTGGCGACAAACTCGCGGATTGCCTGCGAAACCGCCTCGTTGGGATAGGGGGAGAGGTCCCGCTCGTCTTCGGGAAGGTCTTGGGCGAGCCTGGGGTCTTGCCAGGCGAGCGTTCCGTCGATATCGAAGAAGCAAATATTGCCGCGCTTATGGGCCGCGCTGGCGGCAGGGGAGGCCGAGGTGGTGGGCACAAATTCCGGCTCGAGGCCCATGATCTGGTCAAAATGCTCTTTAACGCGGGGAACGGAGATGCCGATAATCACCTGGGCGGTCTTGCCCGTAATGATGAGGCCCTTGGCGCCCACTGCGACAAACGACGCGTTATCTGCAACGATGGAAGGGTCTGCGACCTCGACGCGCAGGCGCGTGGCGCAGTTGGTTGCGCCCACGATATTGCCAACGCCACCTAAAAGCTGAATTACCCGCTCAGCGAGGACGTGATCTTGATCGGATCGACTATTGACCTCGTCATTGGGAGATTGCTCTTTGGCAAAGTCGCTTCCCGTTAAACAATCGATTGCCGCGCGATTGACGACATGATCCTCGCGGCCCGGAGTCTTAAGGTCATAGATCAAGATGAGTGCTCGAAAACTAACAAAAAAGATGAGGCTAAAGGCAAGGCCGATACCGAGCGCCAAAAGATAGGCACCGGCATGCGTGCGCATGAGCGGAATAAAGTTGAAGGCTGCCATCTCCATGAGGCCGCCCGAGAAGATGCCGACGATGCCAAAGAGATTCATGGTTGTGGCAAGGCAAGACGATAAGACGGCGTAGAGAAAAAAGAGCCCGGGGTGGGTGAACATAAAGAGAAACTCGAGTGGCTCGGTAACGCCGCAAACCACCGAGGCGATGATGGCGGGAACAAGGATGACCCTGAGGCCAGCGCGGCGTTCTGGTTTTGCGGTGGAGTAGAACGCGGCTGCGATGGCGGGAAGGCCAAAGAGCTTGACCCAGCCGGTGGCGGTAAAACCGGCCCACGGCGCAAGTTCATTAAGGGGGCGCGTGCTATGGGAGAGGATGGGGAGCAAGCTGCTCCACGTGGCGTAGATGCCGTCGTTAATGACCAGGTTGTCGTAGTAGATCGGCATGTAGAGCAGGTGGTGCAGCCCCATGGGCTCGAGCGCTCGCTCCAAAAACACAAAGATGCCCACGCCAAAGGGGCCGACGCTCGTAAGTGCATGGCGCAGCGTTTCGGTCATTGCGTATACGGAGGGCACGATGGCGGCCGAGATAGCGGCAAGGGCAAACACGGCAAAAAAGCTGATGAGGTAGACCAGCGAGGAGCCCGAGAAGGTGCCGAGCCAATCGGGAACCTTGGCATCGTAGAAGCGGTCATGGATGGCGACGACGGTTGCCGATACCACCAGCGGGCCGATAATGCCGGTGTCGAGCGTCTTGATGCCGTCGATGACGGTGATACCGTTGGCGGGGGTCAAAGATGACGGGTACTTAAGCCCAAGGTTGTCTCCGCTCAGCTTAATGATTTCGCTCAAAAAGAAGCAATAGGCAAAATAGGCCACGAGTGCCTCGAGGCAGCAGCGTGCCGGTTGCTTTTGGGCAAGACCGATAGGCAGCGCTACGGCAAAAAGGAGCGGGAGGCGCTTAAAGACCGTCCATGAGCCGCGCTGGATGATGGCCCAAAAAACGTACCAAGGGGTTCCGTATACGGCTAGATCGCCGACGATGTCCGCAGTCGTTGCGAGAGCGGAGACGCCTACCATGAGGCCCGATATAGAAAACAGCATGGCGGGAGCGAACATTGCCCCGCCAAAGCGTTGGATTTTTTGCAGCATGTTCTGCCTTCCGAATATCGAGGCGCGTTGCGCGTGGGGAAACGTTTAAACAATGGATTCATTGTAGAGGACCAGACGATTGTTGTACCGGCAGTTTTGAGCGAAACCGATTTGGGCACGACAGAAACCGTCAACGGTTAAATCCTGTCGCTTTACCGATATTCGGTTTAAACAACTTTAAGAAATGCTATCGTGCCTAGCCGGAAATGAATAATGTAGAGGTGAAACAATGCCAAAAGCGATATACGAAGGAATCTACCGAGAAATACGTTCGCGCATCATTAATGGGACCTATGCGTTTCAGGAGATGCTGCCAACCGAAGCCGAGTTGACCGCGGAATTTGGCTGCACGCGCAATACCGTCCGCCGCGCTTTGAGCATGCTGACAGACGAGATGTTTGTGCAGCCCATACACGGCAAGGGCGTGCGCGTTATTTGGCTCAAGGGCGAAACCGACATGCTGGGCGCACTCGAGGAAGTCGAGTCGTTTGGCGAATTTGCAAAGCGCAACAATGCCGTCGCATCGACCGAGGTCAAGTCTTTTGAACATTTGATTTGCACTGAGCAACTCTCTCGTCGCCTGGGCTTTAAGGTGGGCGAGGAGTTGATTCGCGTGGTGCGTGTCCGAAGCCTTAACGGCAATGCACGCCAAGTAGACCATGGTTACTTTTTGGAGTCGATCGCCAAGGGCCTGACGCCCGAGATCGCCGCAAAATCAATTTACGACTATCTGGAGCACAAACGCGGCGTCAAGGTGATGGCGAGCCGTCGTACGGTGAGCGTCGAGCTTGCCAACGATGAGGACTGCAGTTATCTTGACCTCGGCAAATACAACTGCGTTGCCGTCATGGAGAGCCAGTCGTACACCTCGGACGGCATCTTGTTCGAGGTCACGCATGCCCGCACGCATCCCGAGATCTTCCACTACCGCGTCAACTCCAAGCGATAGCCGGCTAGCTCTCAGCCTGACGAGACTCATGCCATCAAAGCGAAAACGCCCGGTCAAACCGACGATACATCGGCTTGACCGGGCGTTTTCTCTGCATTAGATAACAAATAATTGTTTATACAAAACTTGTCAAGTATCAAGTTGAAATTACCGTTCACCGATGTTTTTCTACCGCTCTAGTAATACTTGTTCAAACAACTAGCCAAATAGCGTATTGTACAAATCAGCAAAAGGGGCAAAGTCCCCGAGCCAATCTCCGAAGGCGGCGGCAAAGGGTGCCGCCACGGTGTGAAAGGGTGGATTGTAATGAAGAACGAAATGAGCAGAAGGCAGTTCCTGGGCTTTGCTGGTTCCGCGGCTGCGGTTCTTGGTCTGGGTCTCGTGGGTTGCGGTGGTTCTGCCGGCTCCGGCTCCTCTGCTTCTGGTGACGCTGCCGAGGTCTACTTCCTCCAATTCAAGCCCGAGGTCGACAAGGAGTGGAAGGAGATCGCCAAGGCCTATAAGAAGGAGAAGGGCGTCGAGGTCAAGATCGTGACCGCCGCTTCCAACACCTACGAGGAGAAGCTTAAGTCCGAGATGTCCAAGAGCTCCGCTCCGACCCTGTTCCAGGTCAACGGCCCCACCGGTCTTAAGAACTGGAAGGATTACTGCGCCGACCTGTCCGATACCAAGCTCCGCGGTGAGCTCATTGACGACTCCCTGGCTCTGCAGTCCGACGG
This sequence comes from uncultured Collinsella sp., assembly GCA_900544225.1. Lineage (GTDB taxonomy): Bacteria > Actinomycetota > Coriobacteriia > Coriobacteriales > Coriobacteriaceae > Collinsella. The sequence goes on along the minus strand of UQUD01000022.1, from coordinate 11,172 downwards.
CAAGGATGTGTGCATCGACTGGGTCCAGGAGAGCTTCGGCATCATCTACAACAAGCAGCTGCTCGAGAAGGCTGGCTACAAGGCCGAGGACATCAACTCCTTCGACAAGCTGAAGGCTTGTGCCGACGACATCCAGGCCCGCAAGGACGAGCTTGGTGTCGAGGGTGCCTTCACTTCCGCCGGCATGGACGACTCCTCCAGCTGGCGCTACACCACCCACCTTGCCAACATGCCGCTCTACTACGAGTTTGAGAAGGAGCACAACCAGGAGGACGACGAGATCAAGGGTGAGTTCCTCGACAACTACAAGCAGATCTTTGACCTGTACATCACCGACTCCACCTGCGATCCTTCGCAGCTTGCTTCCAAGACCGGCGACGACGCCACCAACGAGTTCGCAACCGGCAAGGCCGTCTTCTACCAGAACGGCTCTTGGGCCTACTCTGACCTCGTCAAGGCCGGCATGACCGACGATCAGATTGGCATGATGCCGATCTACATCGGTGTTGACGGCGAGGAGAACCAGGGCCTGTGCTCCGGCGGCGAGAACTACTGGTGCGTCAGTTCCCAGGCTTCCGAGGATGCCCAGAAGGCCACCGAGGACTTCATGTATTGGTGCGTCACCGCTGACACCCCGACCAGCATCATCGCCGACAAGATGGGTCTGACCGCTCCGTTCAAGAGCGCCAAGGAGACCACCAACGTCTTCTCGCAGCAGGCCGTTGCCATGGCCAAGGACGGCAAGAAGACCGTCGCTTGGGACTTCGTCTACATTCCCTCCGAGGAGTGGAAGAAGAACCTCAAGCAGGCTCTGATTGCCTACGCTGCCGATAACACCAAGTGGGACGGCGTCAAGAACGCCTTCGTCGATGGCTGGAAGACCGAGAAGGCTGCTTCCGAGTAAGTAGTTGCTGCCCAAGCTATCTGATTAGCGACAGGGGGCGGGCAGACGTTGGTTTGCCCGCCCCCTGCATATTGAAAGGACCCTTCTATGGGCAAAGCACTCAAGCGCTGGTGGCCGCTCTTTATGCTGCCCACGTGCCTGGCGTTTATGATCGGGTTCGTGATCCCCTTTATCCAGGGCTTCTATCTCTCGTTCTGCCAGTTTATTACCATCAACAATACGCACTTTGTCGGTATCGAGAACTACGTGCGCGCACTGTCCGATCCGCAGTTTGCCACGTCGTTCTTCTTTACCGTGGCGTTTGCCTTCCTGTCGACGGTGCTCATCAACGTGATCGCCCTGGCCATTGCGCAGGCGCTCACCCGCAAGGCGCTCAAAGGCACCAACATCTTCCGTACGATCTTCTTTATGCCTAATCTGATCGGCGGCATCGTGCTGGGCTACATCTGGCAGATTCTGATCAACTGCCTACTCTCCAACGTGGGCGCCCAGCTCATTGCCCTTAACTCTGCTGCTGGCTTCTGGGGCCTTATCATCCTGACCCTGTGGCAGCAGGTCGGCTACATGATGATCATCTACATCGCTGGTCTGCAGTCCATTCCGTCCGACTACATCGAGGCCGCCAAGGTCGACGGTGCCACGGCATGGCAGACGTTTTGGAAGGTTAAGATCCCTAACCTGATGCCGACCATCACCATCTGCCTGTTCCTGTCCATCACCAACGGCTTTAAGCTGTTCGACCAGAACCTCGCCCTTACCGGCGGCGCCCCCGCGCACTCCACCGAGATGCTCGCCCTGAACATCTACAACACGTTCTATTCGCGTGCCGGTATCGCATGGCAGGGCATTGGTCAGGCCAAGGCGGTTATCTTCTGCATCCTGGTCGTGGCCATCTCCATGATCCAGCTTAAGGCCACGAGGTCCAAGGAGGTGCAGCAGTAATGAAACGCGATAAGGTTATCAACCGCGCGCTCTCGATTTTCTTTACGATCCTGTCGCTCGCGTGGATCTACCCCGTGTTCATGATTGCGCTTAATTCTTTTAAGAAAGCGACCGCAATCAGCACCACCACGGCATTCGATCTGCTCACGCCCGAGACGTTCAACGGCCTCGCAAACTACATGCACGCCCTTAACGAGCAGGGCTTTGCCTCGGCATTTATGTACTCGCTCATCATCACGGTCACGTCGGTCGTGCTGATTCTGGTGTGCTGCTCCATGTGTGCTTGGTACGTAGTGCGCGTCAACAACAAGATCTCGAACTTCTTCTATTACCTGTTCGTCTTCTCGATGGTCGTGCCCTTCCAGATGCTCATGTTCACGCTGTCCAATTTGGCGGACCGCATCGGCTTCAACACGCCGTTCAACATCTGCTTTATCTATCTGGGCTTTGGCGCGGGCCTGGCGGTCTTTATGTTCGCCGGCTTTGTAAAGAACATTCCGCTCGAGATCGAAGAGGCGGCCATGATCGACGGCTGCAACCCGGTCCAGGTGTTCTTTAAGATCGTCCTTCCCATCATGAAGCCCACCTATCTTTCGGTCGGCATCCTCGAGACCATGTGGGTCTGGAACGACTATCTGCTGCCCTACCTTACGCTCGACTCCACCAAGTACAAGACCATTCCTATCTTGATCCAGTACTTCCGCGGCGGCTACGGCCACGTCGAGCTCGGCCCCATGATGGCCTGCATCATGATGGTCGTTATCCCCATCGTTATCATGTACATCCTCTGTCAGAAGTACATCATCGACGGCGTGGTGGCAGGTGCCGTCAAGGGCTGATGCCGTAACTGTTTTGCAAGTTTCTGCGGCGCCCTCAACATGGCGCCGCATATCGAAAGGTAAAGACATGGCCGAGATCGTTCTCAAGCATGTTCAGAAGGTGTATCCCAACACCGAGTCCAAAAAGAAGGGCTTCTTTGGCAAAAAGAAGAAGACCGAGGAGAAGAAGCACAACCTCAAGGTTACCGAGGATGGTGTGCTCGCTGTAGAGGACTTCAACCTCACCGTTCACGACCAGGAGTTCGTCGTCCTCGTTGGCCCCTCTGGCTGCGGTAAGTCCACGACGATGCGCATGGTCGCCGGCCTGGAGGACATTACCTCGGGCGATGTGCTCATCGACGGCAAGCGTGTCAACGACGTGGCGCCCAAGGACCGCGACATCGCCATGGTGTTCCAGAGCTACGCTCTGTACCCCAATATGACGGTGTACGAGAACATGGCATTTACGCTCGAGCTCAAGAAGGTTCCCAAGGACGAGATCGACCGCAAGGTTCGCTCTGCTGCCGAGATTCTGGGCATTACCGAGTATCTCGACCGTAAGCCCAAGGCGCTCTCCGGCGGCCAGCGCCAGCGTGTCGCTATCGGCCGCGCCATCGTGCGTGACCCCAAGGTCTTCCTGATGGACGAGCCGCTGTCCAACCTGGACGCCAAGCTGCGTAACCAGATGCGTGCCGAGCTCATTAAGCTGCGCCACGAGATCAAGGGTACGTTCATCTACGTTACCCACGACCAGACCGAGGCCATGACCCTCGGCGATCGCATCGTGGTCATGAAGGACGGCGTCGTCCAGCAGATTGCCACCCCGCAGGAGGTCTTCAATCATCCCGCGAACATCTTCGTTGCCGGCTTTATCGGTGTGCCGCAGATGAACTTCTTCGATGCCCAGCTGGTGCGCTCGGGCAACGGCTTCACCGTCAAGACCGAGGATATGAACGTGGCGCTCGCCCCCGAGACTTGCGCTCAGCTTGCCCTCAACTGGGACGGCGGCGACGTGAAGGAGATTACGGCCGGCGTGCGTCCCGAGCAGATCCTGCTTGCCGACAAGGGCGAGGAGGGCGCGCTCCAGGGTACCGTCGAGGTGACCGAGCTCATGGGCTCGACCGAGCATGTCCACGTGACCGCTCCCGACGGCCAGTTTGTCCTGATTATCCCCGTCGTCGACCTCGAGGCCAAGGGCGCGCTCAAGGCTGGCGACACCATCTGGTTCAAGTTCGAGAAGAACGCGACCCACCTCTTCGATAAGGTCTCTGGCAAGAACCTTATCTAGGCCCGGTGCATCCAGGCCCTTCCTTTGGGCGACTGCGGTATTGCCATCCTTTTGCCGCGGTCACATATAAGGCTCCCCTCCCGTCCACTGGGCGAGAGGGGAGCCTTTCTTTGTGTTGGGGCTGTCTGACCGGTCGTTTGTCTCGATCTGTAACGGGTGAGGCTGATTTCGGACGTTAGATGTTACAGATCGAGACGGTTCCGCTGAGCTAACCATTTCATCTAAATCTGTAACACCAAAGGTGAATTTCAGCTGCTAGATGTTACAGATCGAGATAAACCCAAGGGGAGGGGCCGGTATGTCTCAATCTGTAACAGCTGGGACCGTTTTTACCGAGTAGTTGTTACAGATCGAGATTGTTTGGCCGAGTTGGGTCGCAGGGTAACGTGCGGGCACAAAAAACGGAGCCGTGTTGCCACGACTCCGTTTCTCAAGAGGATGGGTAAGGGAAGCGAAATTAGCTCAGGTGCCAAATCTCGTCGTTGTACTGGGAGATCGTGCGGTCAGACGAGAAGGTGCCAGCGTTGGCGATATTGATGAGCGTCTTGCGCATCCAGGCGTCCTGGTCCTCGTAGTCGGCCAACACGCGCTCCTTGGTCTGGATGTACTCCTCGATGTCGAGCAGGGCCATAAACCAGTCCTTGCCCTTAATGTCATCGTGCAGGCGCTGCAGGCGCTCGACGTTGCCGGTCGCCATAAAGGCCGGGTTGGTGATGAAGTCTACCAGCAGTTTAATGCCGGGCTTGCGGTAGAGCACACCGGCGTCATAGGTGCCGTCGGCATAGAGCTGCTCGACCTGTTTGGACGAGGCACCAAAGGTATAGATATTCTCGTCGCCCACGAGCTCGGCAATCTCCACGTTGGCGCCGTCGAGCGTGCACAGGGTTAGGGCGCCGTTGAGCATGAACTTCATGTTGGAGGTGCCGCTCGCCTCCTTGGAGGCCAGGCTGATCTGCTCGGAGATATCAGCGGCGGGGATCACGCGCTCGGCGGCGGTGACGTTGTAGTTTTCGATCATGACGACCTGCAGGTAGGGAGCCACGTCGGGGTCGTTTGCAATCCACTGCGACAGCGTCAAGATCAGATGGATAATGTCCTGCGCGATAGTGTAGGCAGGCGCCGCCTTGCCGCCAAAGATGATGGTGACAGGGTGCTTAGGTCTGTTGCCGTTCTTGATATCGAGGTACTTCCAGATGATGTAGAGCGCGAGCATCTGCTGACGCTTGTACTCGTGGATGCGCTTGACCTGGACGTCGATGATGGCGTTGGAGGGAATGGTCACGCCCTGCTCGAGCGCCATGAACTGGCGCATGATGGCCTTGGCCTCGACCTTGGTGGCGGCCAGGCGCTCAAGAACGTCCTTGTCGTCGGCGAACTTGGCGAGTTTGCTCAGATCGCCGGTGCTGCGCCAGTCGGTGCCGATCACATCGTCGAGCAGGCTGGCGAGCGCGGGGTTGGCCCCATGGATCCAGCGGCGGAAGGTGATGCCGTTGGTCTTGTTGGAGAACTTCTTGGGATAGATCTCGTAGAACGGATGAAGCTCGGTGTCCTCCAGGATCTTGGTGTGGAGGGCGGCTACGCCGTTGATGGAGAAGCCAAAGTGGATGTCCATGTGGGCCATGTGGACGGTGTCGTGCTCGTCGATGATGGCGACGCGCGGGTCATCGTGCTCGGCTTTCGCGATCTCATCGAGCTTGACGATAATGTCGGCGATGGCAGGGGAGACCTTCTGCAGGCTGGCGAGCGGCCACTTCTCGAGCGCCTCGGCAAGAATCGTGTGGTTAGTGTAGGCGACCATGGAGCGCACGATGGTAACGGCCTCGTCAAACTCGATGTCGTGCTCGGTGGTGAGCAGGCGGATGAGCTCGGGGATGACCATGGTGGGGTGCGTGTCGTTAATTTGGACCACGGCGTAGTCGGCCAGATCGTGCAGGTTGCTGCCGCGCTCGACGGCCTCGTCGATCAGGAGCTGGGCGGCGTTGCTCACCATGAAGTACTCCTGATAGATGCGAAGTAGGCGGCCCTGCTCGTCGGAATCGTCGGGGTAGAGGAACAAGGTGAGGTTCTTGGCGATCTCGGTCTTGTCGAAGTCGATGGAACTGCCGGGGACCAGGCTGTCGTCGACGCTCGCCAGGTCGAACAGGCGCAGGCGATTCTTGGTGGGCTGGCCGTAACCGGGCACATCGATGTTGACGAGCTTGGAGGTAACGGCAAAATCGCCGAACTCGACGGTGTAGGAGCGGTCATCGTCGACTAGGATGTCCTGCTCACCGAGCCACTCGTCGGGGACGGCCTTCTGCTGGTTGTCGACAAAGCGCTGACGGAACAGACCGTAGTGATAGTTGAGGCCCACGCCATCGCCGGTCAAGCCCAGCGTGGCGATGGAATCCAGGAAGCATGCGGCCAAGCGGCCCAGGCCGCCGTTGCCGAGTGACGGCTCGACCTCGAATTCCTCGATCTTGTTGAGGTCGTGGCCTGCGGCGGTGAGCTGGTCCTTAACCTCGTCGTAGATGCCAAGGTCGATCATGTTGTTGATGAGCAGCTTGCCGATCAAAAATTCGGCGGAAATGTAATAGAGCTTTTTCTTGCCGTTGTTGAGCGGGCAGGCGGCGGAGCGCTCCTGCACGAGTTTGACCAGCAGCTTGTAAATGCGACGGTCGTCGAGCTGCTCGAGCGAGGTGCCAAAAGACTGCTCGGCGAGTTCCATGAGGTTAATTTGGGGCATGTTTTCTCCTGTGATGGGTTGTTTCATGTCTGCAATTCATAAGAAGCCCGCGCGAGGGGATTGGGGTGGCCTCGCGCGGGAAAAGCAAGCGCGTCCGCACGGTGGGGAGGGGCCGGGCGCGGTAGCTCCTATTGAGGAAGCTCGATTTCGGCTTCCGACGGGATGCGGAAGTAGGTCTCGGTCCAGTCGGTGAGTTTGTGCTCGAGCTCGCGGGTGATGGCGCCGTCGAGCATGCGCCAGGTCCAGTTGCCGCCCAGCGTGGCAGGGGTGTTGATGCGCGCCTCGTTGCCCAAGTTGAGCAGGTCCTGCATGGTGTAGATGCACGTGTCGCTCACGCTGGCGGCGATGGTGCGATTGAGTGCATCTGCCATGGGTTCGCCGGCCTGCTGATGGGTGTACAGGGCTGCCTGCTCACGCTGACGCGGGGTGGCCGTTCCCTCAAACCAACCGCGCGCCGTCTCGTTGTCGTGGGTGCCCACATAGGCGACGGTGTTGGCGATGTAGTTATGCGGCAGGTAGTACGAGTTGGTACCCTCAAAGGCAAACTGCAGGATTTTCATGCCGGGGAAGCCCGAGTTGTCGCGCATGTCGATGACGCCGGGGGTGAGGAAGCCCAGGTCCTCGGCGATGATGGGCAGCGTGCCGAGCTTTTCCTCGAGCGTCTTGAAGAACTTGAGGCCGGGACCCTGCGTCCACGAACCGTAGGACGAATCGGGCGAGGAGAACGGCACCTCCCAATAGGCCTCGAAGCCGCGGAAGTGATCCAGGCGGATGACGTCGTACATGTCGAGGGCGGCGCGAATGCGGCCCTCCCACCAGGAGAAGCCGTCGGACTCCATGGCGTCCCAGTCGTAGATGGGGTTGCCCCAGTACTGGCCGGTGGCCGAGAACTGGTCGGGCGGCGTGCCGGCGACGCTCACGGGATTGCCGGCGGCGTCGATCTTAAAGAGCTCAGGCGTCGCCCACATCTCGACGGAGTCACGCGAGACATAGATGGGCAGGTCGCCGATGATGAGAATGTCGCGCTCGTTGGCATAGGCCTTGAGGCGGCTCCACTGGCGATCGAAGAAGTACTGCGTCATCTGGTGGTAGAGCATACGCGCCGGATGGTCGGCGCAGACCTTGGCGGAAGCCTCGCCGCGGGTGCGGAGCTCCGCGGGCCACTCCCAAAACGCCTTGAGACCGCACTCCTCTTTGACGGTCATGAACTCACAGTAGGGGATGAGCCAGTCCTCGTTGGCCTGGATAAAGTCATCGAAATCGGCCGGCTTGTCGGCAGCAAAGCGCTCAGCGGCGCGGTCGAGAATCTGACGGCGGCCGCCAAAGATAGCACCGTAGTCGACATTGCTGGGGTCGGATCCCAGATACACGCCATCGATATCGCGCTGCTCCAGATACCCTGCCTCGATAAGCTCGGCAAAGTCGATAAAGTTGGGGTTGCCTGCGCGGGCCGAGAACGACTGATAGGGCGAATCGCCATAGCTGGTCGTCGTAAGGGGCAGAATCTGCCAGTAATGTTGTTTGCACGAGGCGAGAAAATCGACGAAGTCGTAGGCATTCCAGCCAAAGCCGCCGATTCCGTATGGTCCGGGCAGAGATGAGACGGGCATGAGGACGCCGCTTGCACGCTCCATGAATGCGCTCACCAACCTTCTTGTTGTGGGGTCGGCCTGCCGATGGGTGTGCAGTCCGCCTCCGATGTTCTGATTCGATACGCCTATTGTAAAACATGTTGTTTAAACATGTACAGGCAAGATAAAAAAGTTGGTCGATTTTCGGCGAATGGTTACATGCCATGAAAAAGCCCCGACCTCACAACGTGAGATCGGGGCAAGAGCGGTATGTAGGTTTTGCTACTCGGCGTCGGCGAAGCCGTTGGGGTTGTGGCTCTGCCAGTTCCAGCTATCGCGGCACATGTCCGCGATGTCGTACTGGGCCTTCCAGCCCATCATGCGCTCGGCCTTGGAGGCATCGCACCAGTTGGCAGCGATGTCGCCGGCGCGGCGCTCGCGGATCACGTAGGGCAGCTCCTTGCCACAAGCCTTGGAGAAGGCGGCGACGACCTCGAGTACCGAGGTGCCGGTGCCGGTGCCCAAGTTAAAGATCTCGACGCCGGTCTTGCCGTTCATCCAGTTGAGGGCGGCCACGTGACCAGATGCCAGATCGCACACGTGGATGTAATCGCGCACGCCGGTGCCGTCGGGGGTGGGGTAGTCGTTGCCAAAGACCTGAACGGCCTCGAGCTTGCCCACGGCGACCTGGGCGACATAGGGCACCAGGTTGTTGGGGATGCCCTTGGGATCCTCGCCGATCAGGCCCGACGGATGGGCGCCGATGGGATTGAAATAACGGAGCAGCACGACGTCCCACTCGGGGTCGGCGGTGTGGACGTCCATAAGGATCTGCTCGATCATCCACTTGGTCCAACCATAGGGGTTGGTCGCGGGCTTCTTAGGATCCTCCTCGGTGACGGGCGGGTTGTCCGGGTCGCCGTAGACGGTCGAGGAGCTCGAGAAGATGATGGACTTGCAGCCATGGTTGCGCATGACGTCGATGAGCACCAGGGTGTTCTCGATGTTGTTGTGGTAGTACTCGACGGGCTTGCTCACCGACTCGCCGACGGCCTTAAAGCCGGCAAAGTGGATGACGCGGTCGATCTGATGGGTATCGAAGATCTTGTTCATCGCATCGCGGTCGAGCACGTTGGCCTCGTAGAAGGTGAGGTTCTTGGCGGCCTCGTCGCCCACGATGGTCTTGACGCGGTCGACGGCGACGGCGCTGGAGTTGGAGAGATCATCGACGATGACGACCTGGTAGCCACCCTCGAGCAGCTGAACGACGGTGTGCGAGCCGATAAAGCCGGCGCCACCGGTAACGAGGACACAGGTGTCTTTGGGGTCGAGTGCTTTGGACATGTAGTCTCCTATCGAATCAGGAACACTTCTTCAGGGGAGTATAGCGCAGGCAGGGACGCCCAAATCGTGCGCTGTAGGAAAAGCAGAGGATTGTGCTAACGTACTCATAGAAGAGCTTGCGTACGCATAACCTGATCTTTGGCATTTGCTTACGAGCCGCTGACCTTGCAGTTTCCTGCCGTTCGTGGAAATCGTTGGGACGCGCCATATGTACGCTAATATGTATGAGTTGAGCGACATATAAATAAGCATGTAACGGAGTACATATGTCACCAAACAGCGATTCTATCCTTTCCCAGGAGCTCTCGCGCCGCACTGCCCTCAAGGCCCTGTTCGGCGCCGCTTCTGCGGCAGTTCTTTTTGGCCTGCCCGCTCGCGCCCATGCGGCGGAGGCTTCCAAAGAAACCACCGATAAACTGAATGCCGCCCAGGCCCAGCTCGACGAGGTTCAGTCCCAGCTCGACAGCATCGCAAATGAGTATGCGGCGCTGGCCAACAAGAATGCCCAGACCCTCAACGACATCGAGAATGTCCAGGGCAAGATTGACGACACGCAGGCCCAGATCGATGAAAAGAAGGCCGAGCTCAAGAAGAAGCGCAACGACCTTTCCGATCGCGTGGCCGCCAGCTACAAGTCCGGCGGCACGAACATCCTGTCGCTGCTGCTGGCCTCTGGCTCGTTTGAGGAACTCGTCGCCAACGCGCATTACGTTGAGAAGATCAACAAGAGCGACCGCGACGCCATCGAGGACATTCAGACCATCCAGGAAGAGCTCGATGCGCAAAAGACCGAGCTCGAGTCGCAGAAGGCCGACTTAGAGAAGCTCAAGGACCAGCAGACTGCCCAGATGCAGGACATGCAGGCCAAGCAGCAAGAAGTCCAGACCGTGCTGAACGGTCTTTCCGACGACGTCAAGGAGCTCATGGCTCAGCGCGATTCCGAGATCCTCGCTGCCGCCCAGGCTGAGGAGGCCGCTAGGAAGGCTGCCGCTGCCGCGGCTGCCGCGAACAAGAACAATTCCTACTCGGGTGGTTCGAGCTCGGGTGGTGGATCGTATGCGCCGGGAACTCCGCAGCAGAATGCCGGCTCGGGCAAGCAGCAGGCCGTCGTCAACGCGTGCTACTCCACGCCTTCGCCGGGCCAGAACTGGTGCGCGGCGTGGGTTACCAATGTCTTCCGTAACGCCGGCGTTGGCTACTTTGGCGGCAACGCCTGCGACATGTTCAACGCCTGGTGCTATAGCTCCGACCGCTCGGCGCTGCAGGTGGGCATGATCGTGGCCGATTCCTCGCACAGCGGCACGGGTGCTCCGGGCCTTATCTACGGTCATGTGGGTATCTACGTTGGCGGCGGCATCGTTATGAGCAACGAGGGTGCCATTACGTCTAAGTCGCTTGACTCGTTTATTAGCTTCTATGGCACTGGCTCTGGCGTGCGTTGGGGCTGGCTCGGCGGTATTGCGCTGTCGTAGCTGCGGCTTGGTCCGGGACAGTCCGAGAGGCATAAGGTTGCCTGCTCGGGCAGTCCTGCTCGCACGGAGAGCACATTAAGTGCTCTCCGGCTCGTGCGGAACTCGCGA
>UQUD01000021.1 GCA_900544225.1 uncultured Collinsella sp. | reverse complement strand
TCGCCGGTGAAGGGGTTGAACGCCGCGGCGGCGACCGATCGCGCGTGGACGTCCAGGCCGATGGAGGTAACATGGGGCATGGGAAGCCTCCTCCCCGCAGGTGCGGTAAGGGCTACCGCACGGGCCGATACTCAAAGCCCATTGTGGCATCCCGAGCCCGCGGAAAGAAGCTGCGCCGCGGGGGAGGCGACCCAAATGGCTTTCTCATATCGTCTTTCATGCCAAATATCTCCGTGCACAAACCGCCACCCACTCCAACAAAAAATTGCACAATTTATTTCTCATGTCTGTACATAGTTTGTTAGCCAAGCGCGATTATCAGTACTCTTCGCCGTTCTGTTTGGGCATCAGGAGCGCCCTTAATCATCGCCAGCAACCCAATAACCTGCGCCAACGTGAACAACATTCCAAAACAACCCCCTTAAGCACGTCAAATGAACGATATGTTGTCCAACGCAGCCCAAATCAGTTTCACTAACAGCTTGTGCTAGGATACCTATCGTTACATGAGCTCAACTGTGCTCACGGCTTCAGCAAGTCACAAAGTGCAGGGTTGATCAGCATCCGGCCGTAACGGCGGTGCCAGAAACACCACGAGCTCCAATAAAGAAGTCATGCGACGTTGTTTATTTGTATTGAGTTAATTCTATAATGCAAAAAATTAATAAGTTGCATGCCAAAACGTAGCAGTCCTTCAGCTGTTTGCGTGCGGACCAGTTTTGAACTCTCTTGACTGGTTCGCACGCAGCCAGCTGAGGTTGTAGGCAATCTTGCGATACGTGCCTTAAGCTTCAGCGCTGCTTTTATACATACCGTTCACGGTGGGGCAGAGCCACGTGCTTGTCTGACTGGGCTCAGGGTTTGAATATGGAGCGCCTTCGCGCACAAGCGCCCTGGCGGAGCCATACCCAAACCCCGTGAGCCACACGTAAGACAGCAAGGGGGGTGGTGCTCGTGTGGTATGTGATCCAGGTCATTAACGGTCGCGAAGACGTAATGCGCGAGCGCATCGAGCGCGTGGTGCCGGCGAGTGCCATGCAAGAGATCTTTTATCCCCAATATCAAACCGAGATCAAGGTACACGGCGAATGGATTGTCACGACCAAGCCGCTCTTTCCCGGTTATCTCATCTGCGATACGGCAGATCCTCGGACCGTGCAACAGTACCTGCTGCGCATGGACGACTTTGCCCGGGTGCTTTCCCAGGACGGTCAGTTTGTGCCGCTGGCAAAAGAAGAGACCCAGCTCATTGGCAGTTTTACCAATAGGGGAGACCGCGTAGTGCCCATGAGCGAGGCCCTAAAAGATGGCGACCGGGTCGTAGTAACGGCTGGTCCGCTGTTGGGCCACGAAGGCCTCATTAAAGACATCAATAGACGTAAATGCACTGCTTATCTGGAGCTCAACCTGTGCGGCCGACGCGTAACTACGCGCGTTGGCCTTGCCGTGCTTTCAGCCGAGCAGCGCGTCATGCGAAACCTTAAAAAGGCGATTGCCTAGCTGCAGGCGACTGTTTAACGGGACAGGGAGGATCCCCGGGGCGGGGACGTAGGTTTGAAGGAAATAGTGTCAGACAAAACTGAATATTCAGAAGGAGCGCCGGTGGGGGCCGCGCTTGTTGCCCAGGCCATGAGCGGCGGCGACGTGAGCATGCGCTACAAGGCCATGCAGGCCGTGAAAGACTGGGGCCGCACGCGCCTGGCATACCGCACCGTCAAGCGCGCCTTCGACATCGTGTTCAGCGGCTGCGTGCTGGCCGTTATCGCCATACCCAGCCTGGTGCTCGCCGCCGCCATCCGCCTGGAGAGCGAGGGCAACCCGTTCTACAGCCAGATCCGCGTGGGCCAGACCCACCGCGACGGCAGCCTGTCCACCTTCCGCATGTGGAAGTTCCGCTCCATGTACAAAGACGCCGACGAGCGCCTCGCAGAGCTCAAGGGGCAGAACGAGATCGCCGGCGCCATGTTCAAGATGAAGGACGACCCGCGCGTAACGAAGATCGGCAAGTTCATCCGCAAGCACTCCATCGACGAGTTCCCGCAGTTCCTGAACGTGTTCTTGGGTCAGATGTCGGTGGTGGGTCCGCGCCCGCCGCTGCCGAACGAGGTTGCCGAGTACACCGAGTACGACCTGCAACGCCTGGCCGTCAAGCCCGGCATCACCGGCTGGTGGCAGGTGACGGAGCGCAACTCGACCGGGTTCGATGGCATGGTCCGCCGCGATCTCGAGTACATCGCCAGCCGGGGCATTTTCACCGACCTCAAGATTGTAATCCTCACGGTTATTGAGGTCATCACCGGTAAGGGTGCGTGCTAATGCTCGGGGACTATTCGAAATACTCTGAGTTGAATCGCGTTCCCGTGATCGATGTTCCGATCACGGGAACAAACATGTCAGATTGCATCAATTTTCTAGCTGAACATATCGATGAACTCCATGGCGAGTACATTTGCGTCTCAAATGCCCATACGTCTGTTTTGGCTCATGATGACCCCTCATATTGGGATTGCCAGGCGGAATCAGTCATGTCCGTTCCCGACGGCAAGCCCTTATCAGTTGTAGGCCGTAAGTCATTTGAATCGATGGACCGCGTTACCGGTCCGGATTTGATGCGCGAGATTTTCGAGATTTCTAGTCAATACGGGTGGAGTCATTATTTCTACGGAAACGAGCAAAAGAATCTTGATGCCCTTAAAGAATCACTCAATAGGGATTTCCCCGGTTTGAAAACTGCGGGAATGGAGCCATCCGTTTTCCGTCCTTTATCGGACAAGGAAAAGCACGAGCTTTCAAATCGCATCGCCAACTCAGGAGCTGACTTTGCATGGATTGCTCTTGGCGCGCCCCGCCAAGAAGTTCTCATGCATGAGCTTAAGGGCGGACCCCAGCCGTTAATGATCGGCGTGGGGGGAGCTTTTAATGTCCTCGCCGGCGTGGTGCCGGAGGCACCGATATGGATGCAAAACCTGAGTCTTGAGTGGCTATATCGACTTATTCAGGAGCCGAAGCGGCTCTTCAAACGTTATCTCGTTACAAATACCAAATTTCTTTTTTATCAATTTACTGGCACCAAGCGCAAGGAAGGCAAGTAAATGAATCCTACGACTGCATTCAAAGACAAGACCCTCATGATCACGGGCGGCACAGGATCGTTCGGCAACACCGTGCTCAAGCACTTCATGAACACCGACCTGGCCGAGATCCGCATCTTCTCGCGCGACGAGAAGAAGCAGGACGACATGCGCCACCGCCTGCAGGAGAAGTCGCCCGAGCTCGCCTCCAAGGTCCGCTTCTTCATCGGAGACGTCCGCAACGCCCAGAGCGTGCGCGACGCCATGCACGGCGTGGATTACATCTTCCACGCCGCCGCCCTCAAGCAGGTGCCCTCCTGCGAGTTCTTCCCCATGGAGGCCGTGCGCACCAACGTCATCGGCACGGACAACGTGCTCCACGCCGCGATCGAGGAGGGCGTCGACCGCGTCGTGTGCCTGTCCACCGACAAGGCGGCCTACCCCATCAACGCGATGGGCAAGTCCAAGGCCATGATGGAGTCCATCATCTACGCCAACGCCCGCAACGGCGCCGGCCGCACCACCATCTGCTGCACCCGCTACGGCAACGTCATGTGCTCGCGCGGCTCGGTGATCCCCCTCTTTATCGACCGCATCCGCAAGGGCGAGCCGCTGACGGTCACCGACCCCAACATGACCCGCTTCCTCATGAACCTGGACGAGGCCGTGGACCTGGTGCAGTTCGCCTTCGAGCACGCCAACCCCGGCGACCTGTTCATCCAGAAGGCGCCGGCGTCGACCATCGGCGACCTCGCCGAGGCCGTGCAGGAGGTCTTCGGCCGCGTGGGCACCCAGGTCATCGGCACCCGCCACGGCGAGAAGCTCTTCGAGACCCTCATGACCCGCGAGGAGCGCCTGAGGTCCGAGGACATGGGCGGCTACTACCGCGTGGCCTGCGACTCGCGCGACCTCAACTACGACAAGTTCGTCGTCGACGGCGAGGTGGAGACCCAGGCCGACGAGTCCTACACCTCCCACAACACCGAGAGGCTCGACGTGGAGGGCACCATCGCCAAGATCAAGACCGCCGAGTACGTGCAGCTGGCCCTCGAGGGCCGCGAGCACGAGGCGGTGCAGTAGGGTGCGCGTCCTCGTCACCGGCGCGAGGGGCTTCGTCGGGAGGAACCTCTGCTGCGCCCTCAAGAACATAAGGGACGGCAAGGACCGCCGCGCCAAATTCCAGCAACTCCTTCCCCTCGAGGTCATGGAGTACGACATCGACTCGGTGCCCGCCGAGCTCGATGACTACTGCTCCCGCGCCGACTTCGTGTTCAACCTGGCCGGCGTCAACCGCCCCGAGGACCAGTCCGAGTTCATGGAGGGCAACTTCGGGTTCGCCTCCACGCTGCTGGACACGCTCGAGCGCCACGGGAACAAATGCCCCGTCATGCTCTCCAGCTCCGCGCAGGCGAGCCTGTCCGGCCGCTTCGAGGGCTCCGTATACGGCGAGTCGAAGCTCGCGGGGGAGGGCCTGTTCCGCGAATACTCCGAGCGTACCGGCGCCCCGGTGCTCATCTACCGCTTCCCGAACCTCTACGGCAAGTGGTGCCGCCCGCGCTACAACTCCGCCGTGGCCACCTTCTGCGACGCCATAGCCAACGGCCGCCCCTACACCGTCAACGACCCATCCGTGGAGCTGGAGCTCCTCTACATCGACGACCTCGTGGACGAGATGCTGGGCGCCCCGCTGGGCGGGGAGCACCGCTGCGGCTACGAGGGCCTCGATAGGGTAGAGGGAGACGGGTTCTGCTATGTCCCGGAAACCGACGTGAAGACCCTGGGCGAGATCGTCTGCCTGCTCGACGGCTTCCGCGACAGCCGCGAGACGCTCTCGGTGCCCGACCTGACCGAGGGCTCCTTCTCCAAGAAGCTTTGGAGCACGTTCCTGTCCTACTACGAGCCGGGGCACTTCGCCTACGGGCTCAGGCCCAACGTGGACGGCCGCGGCTCGTTCACGGAGTTCCTGCGAACGCCCGAGCGCGGCCAGGTCTCCATCAACGTCTCGAGGCCCGGCATCACCAAGGGCAACCACTGGCACATGAGCAAGTGGGAGAGGTTCCTGGTGGTCTCCGGCACCGCGTCGATCAAGCTGAGGAAGGTGGGGGTGGACTCCGATGGGAACCCGTTCCCCGTCGACGAGTACACCGTCTCGGGCTCGGACATGCGCGTGGTCGAGATGATCCCGGGCTACACGCACTCCATCACCAACCTGTCCGACACCGAGGACCTCGTGACGGTCATGTGGGCCAACGAGCCCTTCGACCCCGAGAACCCCGACACCTACTACGAGGAGGTCTAGCCGCATGGGCAAGGACTATTCCGATATCGCTTTCAGGGACGACGGCCGCCTTAAGCTCCTGATCATCGTGGGCACGCGCCCCGAGGTCATCCGCCTGTCCGAGGTCATCAAGAAGTGCCGCCGCCACTTCGACTGCCTGCTGGCGCACACCGGGCAGAACTACGACTACACCTTGAACGGCATCTTCTTCCGCGACCTGTCGCTGGACGACCCCGACGTCTACCTGGACGCCGTGGGCGCCGACCTGGGCGAGACCGTGGGCAACATCATCGCCGCGAGCTACAAGCTGATGGTGCAGGTGCAGCCCGACGCGCTGCTGATCCTGGGCGACACCAACAGCTGCCTTTCCGCCATCGCGGCCAAGCGCCTTCACATCCCCATCTTCCACATGGAGGCGGGCAACCGCTGCAAGGACGAGTGCCTGCCCGAGGAGACCAACCGCCGTATCGTCGATGTTATCTCCGACGTCAACCTGGCATACTCCGAGCACGCCCGCCGCTACCTGAAGGACACCGGCTGCGCCCCGGAGCGCACTTACGTCACCGGCTCGCCCATGGCCGAGGTCCTGCGCGCCAACCTGGGCAAGATCGAGGCCTCCGACGTCCTGACCGAGCTCGGCCTTGAGCCCAAGCGCTACATGCTGCTGTCCGCCCACCGCGAGGAGAACATCGACACCGAGGCGAACTTCACGAGTCTGTTCACCGCCATCAACGCGCTTGCGGAGAAATACGACATGCCGATCCTGTACTCCTGCCACCCGCGCTCCCGCAAGCGCCTGGAGGCCACCGGCTTCGATCTCAACCCGCGCGTGCGCATGCACGAGCCCATGGGCTTCCACGACTACAACTGCCTGCAGATGAACGCCTTCGCGGTGGTCTCCGATTCGGGCACGCTGCCCGAGGAGTCGAGCTTCTTCGCTAGCGTCGGCCGCCCGTTCCCGGCGGTGTGCATCCGCACCTCCACCGAGCGCCCCGAGGCGCTTGACAAGGCCTGCTTCACGCTGGCAGGCATCAGCGAGCGCGGCCTGCTGCAGGCCGTCCACACCGCCGTCGAGCTCGACGCGGAGGGGTCGCTGCCCGAGGCGCCCGTTCCAGACTACGCCGACGAGAGCGTCTCCACCAAGGTGGTCAAGATCATCCAGTCCTACACCGGCGTCGTGGACAAGATGGTGTGGAGGAAATGCTAGCAATGAGGCTTTACCTTGACACGCTTCGATGCGCGACCGGGCTCGCCTTACGCAAGCTGACGAGCCCCGGCTCAGTCCAGGGCTCAATCATACAGGGCTTCAAACGCCCCACGCTTGAGCTTCGCAACGGCGGCAGACTCGTCCTCGGCAAGAGGTCCCAATCGCGCGCGGGTCTTACTCTCATAGCTGACGGCGGGACCATTGAGGTCGGCATGCACTGCCAGTTTAACACCAACGTTTCCGTCACCGCGGTTGAGCGCGTACAGATAGGGGAAGGTTGCTCTTTCGCCAATAATGTGGTTGTGGTTGACCATGACCACGCTTTTGGAGAAGATTCACTCTTCGACGCCTCCGAGGTTTCCATCGGCGACGATGTGTGGGTGGGCGCTAACGCGGTCATCCTCAAGGGTGTCCGCGTCGCTGACCACTGCGTTATCGCGGCTGGGGCTGTCGTCACAAATGATGTTCAGCCCGAGTACTCCATCTGGGGCGGTTGCCCCGCCCGCATGATCTCCATGAGGCCCGATGCGCATGAATAGCAAACTTCGAGTACTAATGGCCGGGCCCTCCCTCGATATGCAGGGCGGCGTGGCCAGCGTAGCCAAGGGCTATGTCGAGGGCGGTCTGAGGGAGATGTGCGACCTCACATACATAGAGACCGCCTGCGACGGCAGCAAGCCAAAGAAGGCCTTGACTTTTGCGCGAGCCTTGTCGTGCTTTCGCCGGGAACTTCCCTCCGCTGACGTCGTGCATATTCACACCTCGATGCGCGGCAGCTTCGATCGCAAGTACCGCCTTGCCGCTATGGCTCACAAGGCGGGTAAACATATAGTCCTGCATGAGCATGACGGCGAGTTCGCAGCGCTCTTCGAGGATGCTAATGACGACTACCGCTCCAAGGTGCGCGAGTTCTTCGGCTGGGCCGACTGCGTCATCGTTCTCTCCGAGGAATGGCTCGACTACTTTGCGGCGAATGTTTGCGACTCCACCAAGATACTCGTCATGCACAACGCCGTAGCGTTGCCTGAAGCTCCGATCAACCCTTGCGCGCACCAAAGCGTTCTCTTTCTGGGGCGTCTTGGTGCACGCAAGAGCCCTGACGTGCTCTTGCGTGCTGCCAAGACTTTGCGCGTGCGATTTCCCGAAGCCCGTTACGTCTTTGGCGGCGACGGGGACGTAGAGAAGTACCGTGCCCTTGCCACCGCGCTCGGCGTGGCAGACGTGTGCAACTTCGTCGGTTGGGTCACGGGCGAGGACAAGGAGCGCCTCGTGCGTCAAACTGGAATCTTCTGCCTGCCGTCGCGCCACGAGGGCATGCCCATGAGCTTACTCGAGATGATGGCATACGGCCTACCCTGCGTCATGACTCCGGTGGGCGGCATTCCACAGGTGATTCATGACGGCGAGAACGGCTTTATGTCCCCCGTTGGCGACGTTGACGACCTCGCCGATCGTCTCGCCGAGTTGCTGGCATCTCCTGAGCTGCGTGGCAGCATCGGCACCGCCGCTCGCAGGACCATCGAGCGGGATTTCAACATCGATGCCAACATCCTCAAGCTTGCGGACCTATACAGGGAATTGTCATGACGACGTCGACCCCCAAGATTATCCATTACTGCTGGTTTGGCCATGGCGAACTCTCCGAGCAGGCCAAGAAGGCCCTCGTTTCGTGGGAGCGCTACGCTCCCGGCTACGAGATCCGCCGCTGCGACGAATTTACTTTCGACGTAAACTGCTGCGAATGGACCCGTAAAGCCTACGAGGCCAAGAAGTACGCTTTTGTGGCCGACTACGCACGCTTCCGCATGGTCCACGATTTTGGTGGCGTCTACATGGACCTCGGGAGTGAGCTCGTTCGCGACATTACCGAGCTGGTGGAGACGTGTTCGCCGTTCTCTGCAATCGAAGAATTGTCGAGAACGGCGACAACGGGATTGATCGTGGCTGCGCCACCTCACGATCCCGTTGTCGCCTCATGCCTCGCTTACTACGAGAGTACGGACTTCTCCGATGACCCGGCGTTCCTAGAGAACAATACTGTGAACTGGGTGTTCACCCGAGAGCTTGAAAAACTAGGCTACGTGCTCATGGACTGCCGTCAGCAGGTGGGGGAGTGGACACTCCTCCCGTCCATCGCATTCAACCCCGTCTACGGCCTCGGCGGGTACCATATCAAGAAGGACACCTACAGCGTCCATCACTACTCAGCCAGTTGGTCAGAACCGAAGATGAAGATGAAGTACGGCCTGGTTCAACGGCTGTCTCCATTCCTGGGCAGAAGGCTCTCCCAAGTCGTCGGACGCGTTTATGCCGAGGTCCACGAAGAGGGGTTCCTTAATGGGCTGCAGAACTGCGTTGGCGTCGCCCGACAAGTGACCGACCGTCGTAATTAAGACATTCAAACTGAAAGAGAGAAAGTAATGAGGGTCGCAACCTTGACATTTCAATCTGCGCTCAACTACGGCGCGGTTCTGCAGGCATATGCTTTGAGAGAGGCTATCAGGGGGCTGGGACACGAGTGCGATGTGCTTAACTACAAGTGCCCGGCGATCGAGAACTCGTACAGGTATTTCCCAGCCCCGCTGACCCCCAAAGGATTCGCGTCAGGTATCGTCAACTACAGCTGGAAGAATCGAAGGAAAGCCGTCTTCCGCGACTTTGCTCAGAACCAGCTCTGTCTCGGAGAGCCCCTGGGCTCGTTGGATATAGCAGAGGCTGTCTGCGGTTACGACGCGTTCGTGGTCGGGAGCGACCAGGTATGGAACCCCAAGCTCACCGGAGGGGACACCGCATATTTCCTGGATTTCGCCGAGGGCAAGAAGCGCATTTCGTATGCAGCCAGCGCCGGTAATGGTATCGATGATTTGCTGTCCAGTGACAATCTACTCGCCGCGATCGGCAATCTTGACCATGTGGGCGTTCGCGAGTTCGACCTTGCGAACAGGCTTGCCCCGAAGGTGGACAAGGACGTATCGACAGTCGTCGACCCCGTTTTCCTCGTGGACCGGGGCAAATGGCTAGAGATGGCGAGTGCAGGCACCGATGGCGCATCCTATGTCCTTGCGTATGGACTCCATGAGCCGTCCGTCTACACAACCGCCGAGTCTGTGGCGAGTAAGCACGGACTGCGTTGTGTCTACGTCCCCCTCAGCCGCAAGACGCGGTGCTCGGGGACGGAGGTTGCCGCGCCTTCGGTTGAGGAGTTCCTCGGGCTTATAGCGAACGCTTCCGTCGTCATCACCGACTCGTTCCACGTCGCGTCGTTCTCCCTCATCTTCGAGAGGCCGCTACTTGTGCAGCTGAAGACACAGCTTGTGGGTATGAACTCGCGCCTCACGACGCTCCTGGAAAGTGCGGGCATCGCTGGTCAAGCCATTCTGCCGCAGGATGATATCCCAAATTTCGACTACGCCGATGTTGCAGAGCGACTCGCACAGCACCGTGATGACTCTATGAAATGGCTGGAAGAGAGCCTTGATGAATAACGATGCATTCACGCTTGGGCGGGCTTGGTCCGAGTTTAAAAGCCTTAGCCTCGCAGCGCAGGTCTACATCGTTTGTTTCGTCTTAATATTTGCGAGCGGATCGACTCCCTTATTAGGTTACGTCCCCCATTTAATGCTGGCGATGCTAGGTGCTGCCTCGTTTTCGGTAATCGAGAGGGAGCGTGCAGGGAGGGCGAGGTCCATAAAGCTCGGTCACGGCGTGTCGGCAGAATTTTTGATGCTACTCTTCATTGCCTTATTCTGCTGCGCTCAGGCAACAACCGCCTGCTCCCACTCGATTGCTGTAATTTACTCGAAGAGATACTTAATATACGCCGCACTGTCGCTCTTTGTTGTTGAGCCCACAGTTTTCGCGATTTGCATCAGGGTAGTCTCGGTCTACCTGAATGTTTGCGCGTTCTCGCTCATCGGCTCGACGGCCTTATTTGGCTCGAAGACCGGTGGCCTACTGGGCAACTACCAAGCTGGAGGTATGATGATGTCCATTGCCTGCGTCTTGAACGTCATCGACTACTACCGCAGTAGTAAGAGCTCTGTCTACCTGTGGCTAACGTTGCTCACGGTTTTTGCACTCCTGTTCACTGGCAAGAGGACGTTCGCTCTTATTGCCCTCGTGGGCGTCTTCGTCCTGTACTTCTTCTCTTCGAGGGGTAATAAGTCGTTCCTGAAGGTCGTCCTCATCGCACTGCTCCTTGTCGCCGTATGCTTCATAGCATACGAGTTCACGGATTTTGGAAGGAGCGCGTTCGAGAGGTTCGCGCTCCTGACGGGTAAGGACGAGACCGATGCGATGAGCGGGCGCGATCTTCTGTGGAATGCGGCGTGGATTACGTTCCAAGGGCACCCCGTGACGGGGATAGGCTTCGGGAGTTTCGCGAATTGGTATGCGGCGTTCTATATGCAGGACGGTGGAACCGCCTACCTCACCCACAATATTTACTACGGCATGCTCGCCGAAATGGGCATTGTGGGCACGTCCGTCTTCATCGCGCTTTTTGCGTGGGGCCTCGTCTCAACCGTGCGGACGCTGTTTGCCGTTCGACACAGCGAACACGGGCACGTATCGGACTACGTTCTTGTCGTCTCTTTAGCTTTGCAGATTTGGTTCATCGCATACGGCTTCACCGGTAATGGCATTTATGACGCCAACGAGATGTTTTTCTATGTTATCGCCCTCGTCATGAACCTCTCCGTGCGACACGCGCTGAAGATCGAGGAGCTCGATTCGAAGCCGGCTGCCGAGAACCCACGGAGGAAGGCGGCCGCTCATGCCTAACTCCGAAAACGGCAGGCTCGTGACCTGCGATCTTGTCTGCGCCGGTGCGCCGTCCCCCGGCCTCTGGTCCTCGTTCCTCGCGTGGGTCGAGGCCAGAACTGGTCAAAAGGTCGTTGGCTACGACTTCCGCCCCAAGCGTGCCGGCGTGCCGCTGGGCGTTGAATCGCTTGAGCTCTCTGACGGAACGCGCCACGAGGGCGACGTCCTGGGCAAGACCTGGCGCAACATATTCGGCTCCGGTGCTGCGTTCCGGCCCTCATGTCACGTGTGCCCCTACACCGTTTTGGAGCGCACGGGTGACTTCACGCTCGGCGACTTCTGGGGCGTCGACAAGGTCAAGAAGGGCATTGACGATGGCCGCGGTGTGTCTCTGGTTCTGGCACCCCTTACGTCGTCCGAGGTATTCTTTCCTGTGGATGACGCCGATCTGCTCCCAGCCCAAGCCGCCGTCACCAAGTCCCAGCCGGCACTTTCCCATTCCCATGCCGTCAGCCCGTCACGTCCCGCGTTCTGGTCTGCCTACGTCACCGGCGGTTTCGCAAAAGCAGCGTCTTTTCTCGGTGTGGGAACATCTATGAACACGCTAAAACGCAAGGTCAAGGCGCTCATCGCCTCCGATAAACCCGCTAAGACCTCTCCCTACTGTTCGATCTTCGATGCATCCCTCTACGCCACCGGCAGAGAGGGCTACACCATCTGCGAGGATCCGCTCAGGTGTACGGGCTGCTCCGCCTGTATGGCAGTCTGCCCTAAGGAAGCGATTGCCATGGTCCCCAACGCCGAGGGGTTCCTCGTTCCTCGAATCAACCCCGACAAGTGCGTATCCTGTGGACGCTGCCGGAAGGCGTGCCCTTCCAACGGTGATGCCGCCCGGGCCCTAAAGAGTGCGCCGCTGCGTGCCTACGCGTACAGGAACGACGACGAGGTCAGGGCACACAGTTCCTCTGGCGGAGCCTTCTGGGCGCTCGCCAAGCCGGTAATAGACGAAGGCGGGGTTGTGTACGGTGCGGCCTTCGACGACAGATTCGCCGTGCGTCACATTCGCTGCGAGGACGAAGTCTCTCTCAGACGCTGCTGCGGCTCCAAGTACGTGCAGAGTGATGTGGGGGACTCATACGCTTCGGTCCGTGCCGACCTAGCCTCTGGCAGGACTGTCCTATTCAGCGGGACGCCCTGTCAGGTGGCTGGGCTCAAGTCCTACCTCAAGCTATGCTCTGGGGGGGTCGCCTCAATTGATCCTCGTTGACCTGCTGTGCCATGGAGCTGCTAGCCCCGGCCTCTTTTCCGACCATGTCGCCTTCCTTGAATCGCGTTATGGGCACCTTACCGGTTTCGAGTTCCGCAACAAGGACTTCGGCTGGCATGGCTACCGCAATGCGGCTGTTTTCGACGGAGACGGCAAGCGTTTTGGCTACGACGTTTCTGCCTACCAGGAGGTCTTTAACTTCAGCTACGCCGCCCGCCCTGCATGCTCCAGGTGCCCTTACGCCTGCGCGGAGCGCACGGGCGACGTCACGCTGGGCGACTACTGGGGCGTGGAACGATACTGCCCTTCCATCGATGACAACCGCGGCGTCTCACTCGTCATCGCGTGCACCGACCACGGTGATTCCCTGGTCCAGTGCATCGGCCCAGCCGCCAAGCTCGAAGAGGGCCAATATGGCCAGCGTGTACTCAGGCAGCCCTGCATCCCCTCAAATGACCGCACTGCGTTCTGGAACGTTTACCGCGCCGGCGGCTACGTCGCCGCCATCAAGAGGTTCACACGATACGGCGTTGCGCGCCGTACGGTCCGCAACGCCCGTAAGGCCCTGAGAGGGCTCACGGAGAAAATGAAAGGCCTAGCATGCCGCTCTTCAGCATAATTACGCCCGCGTACAACGCGGAACAGTACATACGCGACTGCGTCGCCAGTTTGAAACTTCAGAATCTTGCCGACTGGGAGATGGTCATTATCGACGATGGCTCCGTAGACGGCACAGCCCGCTTGGTAGCTGATTTTGCCGCGGCAGATTCGCGCGTTCGCCTGCTCTCCAAAACCAATGGTGGAGTTTCTTCGGCGCGCAACGCCGGACTCGATGCGGCTCGAGGCCGCTACGTTATCTTCCTCGACTCCGATGACGAGATGCCCGCGGGCACGCTCACAGCATACGCCAAGGCCATAGAACGTAGTGCCCCAGACGTCGTCCAGGGGGTTGCTTCGCGCATCGACGCCCAAGGCCGCGAGCTCACTCGCATTTCTGCCACGTCGTCCATGGCGGCCTGCGAAACCGCCCGTGAGGCCGTCGACGCCCTTACTCTTCCCGACAAGGCACCGCTGCTGCACTACATCTGGAACAAGGCGTACTGCCGCGAGCTGCTTGAGCGGGTCAACGCCCGCTTCGACGAGTCAGTCTCGCTCGGCGAAGATTTCATCTTCAACTGCGCGATAATCGCGCAGTCAGGCCCCATCGCTTTCGTCGACGCCGACGTCTGCCACTACATTCAAAGGGACGCCGAGAGCCTAACGCGGCGCTTCCGTCCCGATGAGCTGGTCCGCCGGCGAAAGATGGAGGCTGCTTTCCGTGAGCTTCTGGAGGGTTTCGGTCAGTGGGAGGCCAAGCGGTCCCTCTATGAGCAAAGTGTAGGCCTCATCGCCCTTGAGAGCGCCAGGTCTGTAACTCTTCCAGGGTGTGTTCTCACCGGAGCCCAGAAGCGCGCCTTCGTCCATTCGTTCCAGCACAGTGAGTATCGCGCCCACGTGGCATCCTACGTCTCCTCAGCCGAGTGCAGCAAAGCCAACCGTCTGCTAGGCCGCGCGTTCCTCTCGGGGAGCCCCGGTACATTTATCGCTGCCTGCACCCTCGCAAGCATGTTGAAAGGATCCAATTAGATGAGAGTAGCCACCCTGACGTTCCATAGAGCGCTCAACTACGGCTCTGCCATGCAGGCCTTCGCGCTCTGGAAAGCGATAGCCGCCCTCGGCCACAACGTCGAAGTAATAGATTTTGCGCCCGAGGGGCAGGACGACCTTTACAAGGTTTTCTCCAAGCCCGATTCGCCCCGCGCGCTACTCAAGAACGCCCGAGCCCTCCCATTCGCGGGGAGGCTTACGCTGCGACGCAAATCCTTTTCGGCATTTCTGTCCGACAACGCGAGCCTTTCTGGCAAGGTGTGTCACGGCACGGTGGATGATGAGTTACTGAGTTCCTACGATGCCGTCGTGGTTGGCAGTGACCAGATTTGGAATCCAAATGCTAAAGACTTTTCAACAGAGTATATGCTGCCCCGAGGCGACTCCTATAGGCGCGTGGCCTACGCCCCGAGCCTAAACGGCGCGTCGCTCGATGCCGTCCCTGATGCGTCCGCGCTGCTCTCCAAGTTCGACGCCCTCTCCGCGCGCGAAGCCTCGGGTGCCCGTGAGATTGAGCGCGTGCTCGGCGGCAAGCGCCGCGTTGAGACGGTGCTCGATCCGACGCTACTGCTTACGGCCGATGACTTCAGGGAAGCAGAGTCAGGCGCCGAAGTTCCCGAGAAGTATATCTTCCTTTACTCGGTCACCTATCGGAAAGCCGTCGTTGACTATGCGATGGAGCTGGCAAGCCGCACCGGCTACCCGGTTATAGCTATGTTCACCACAGACAGAACCTATCGAGCTATGTGGGACACGAAAGGCAGAGTGCGCTTCCTGGATTACGTCTCGCCCGGCGACTTCATCAGACTGGTTGATAGGGCGTCCTATGTGGTTACCAACTCCTTCCACGGCACAGCCTTCTCGGTCCTGTTCGGAAAGCCGTTCGTCGCCGTCAGGTCGGTCGTTAACGGTACGATCTTCCACGACCACCGCGTGGACAACCTGCTCGGGCAGGCAGACCTTATGGGCAACATAGTAGAGGAAGGCGCGTTCCCTTATGGGTTGCCGCCTATATACGACGCGGAGGGTGCGCACAGGCGGCTCTCCGGCGCGCGCGAGGCATCGCTGGCCTACCTACGCAGCGCGCTCGCATAGCGATAATGGAGGGTTGATGGATATCTTTGAAAGCAAGTCCTTCGCGGGCAGGCGCGTTGGCATCGTGACGCCTTACGACTCGAACAACTACGGGGCATATCTCCAAGCGTTCTCCACTATGACGGTGCTCGAGCGCGCTGGTGCTGATGCGGCGTTCCTGCGCTTCCGAGGCGATGCTGCTAGGAAGGCACTGTTCTACAGAGACAAACCAGGCAAGCGCGAACTCCTCGACATGAAGGGCTTCAAGTCTCGTAAGGCCGCTGGCCAACGCAAGTATGAGGTCTTCTCCGAAGCATGGAAACGCTTCCACACCGAGACTTTGGCTGACTTTATGGCAAGGGACTCCTTCGTGCTCGGCAGCGACGAGATCTGGAACGTCAAGCACGCTGTCTTCCGTAACAATCCTGTCTTCTTCGGGCGTGGGCTGCATAATGCAGTCTCGTACGCACCTAGCGTCGGCAAGGCAACCGCTGCCGAAATCGAGGCGAATACCGAGTGCGCCGCTGGGATGCGTTCGCTCAAGTCAGTGCTCGTCAGGGATGAGAAGAGCGCCGACGCCGTGGAAGAGGTCAGAGGTGCTCGCCCTAATATCGTGCTCGATCCGACCCTGCTGCTCGAATGGGACGAGGTGGCCGAGCCTTGCACGCTCCCCGAGGGGCCGTTTATGCTCGTCTACGCTTATAACTCGAAGAACCTGCCGGTCAGCGCCATACGTGAATTCGCGCATTCCCGGGGCCTGAGAATCGTTTCGGTCGGCTTCGATCTGGGCTTCTGCAACGAGGTAATTGAGCCGGACCCGCTCGCGTTCTACTCCATCATGAGAGCGGCGGACTTCGTCGTCACTACGACGTTCCACGGATCAATCTTCGCGATGTTGTCTCACTCATCATTTCTCTCGTTCCCCACAAGTCAGAAGACCAATCACCTGCTTTCGACCTTCGGGCTCGAGGGGAGGTCTTTCCCTTCGGCCGAGGTGTGCTCAGTCGACGAATTCGCTGAAGCCCTCTGTGCCCCAATCGACTACGAAGCCTTCGAGGCGCTACGACGACAGAGGCGGGATGAGTCGATAGCCCTTCTCATTGACGCCCTTAAGAGCGCGGCGACTAAAAATCCGGGTGGGAGCCTAGTCGCCTCCGTGGTCGACGCCGGCATGTGCACGGGCTGCCAGGCGTGCCGCTGCGCCTGTCCCAAAGGCGCCATCACCATGGTTCCAGATGCGGGGCGTGCCCTAGTGCCGCACATAGATACCGAAAAGTGCATAGGGTGTGGCAAGTGCGACCGTGTGTGCCCCTCCGTGAATCCCATCGGGCGCGCAGAGCCGCTCGCGTGCTATGCCGCTTGGGCGGAAGAAGGCGCGCTCAACCCCAAGAGCTCTTCTGGCGGCCTGGGCTACCTGCTTGCGCGCAATGCCGTGGCCCAGGGCGGTGTAGCGTTCGGCGCCGTTGACGACGCCGGAACCGTCAGGCATGCCGGAGCCGACACCGTCGATGCTTGCGATGCCTTTTGCGGCTCTAAGTACACGCAGAGTGACGTCGGAGACGCTTATCGCCAGGTCGCCGACGCGCTGAGGGCGGGGCGCAAGGCCTTCTTCGCTGGAACCCCCTGCCAGGTAGCCGGGCTGCGGTCGTACCTGGACCGCGAATACGAGGATCTCCTTACGGCTGACCTCATCTGCCACGGTGTGCCCCCGCAGGGACTGCTTGCCGAGCATGCCGCACGGGTTCTCGGCAAGGGTACGTACTACGACGGGGTCGGTTTTAGGACGAAAAAGAAATTTATTCTCTCGTTTTCCAAAGGTGATCAGCCTTTGTATTCCGGTGACATGTTCAAGGACTCCTATCTGTATTGCTTCATGAAGTGTCTTGTCTACCGCGAGAGCTGCTACGAGTGCCCCTATGCCCGGGGCGAGAGGGTCGGCGACGTGACCATCGGCGACTTTTGGGGTCTCGACAGATCCTCACTTCGGGTTCCCTATGAGGGACGGGTCTCCGCTGTTATGGCAAATACCGCCAAGGGCCGCGCAGCAGTGGAAGCGCTCGAGGGACTCCACCTAGAGTCGCGCGACTACGATGAGGCTCGTGCCGGCAACCCACAACTGCGCAGGCCGTCCATCAAGAGGGGCTCGTTCCGCGAGCTGCGTGGGCTGTTATCGAGCATGCCCTTCGACGATGCCTTCCGGGCAAGTTCTGAGTGGAAGAACTTTAGGCGCGATGCTCTCAAGGAGTCGCCGGCTTGGCTTGCCGCTAGGAGTCTGAAGAAGAGGCTCCTAGGGAGGTAGGAGGCGGGCTGCTTGCCCGCGTCAATCGATTGGAATTCTGTTTTGAATAAGCTGCTAACGAAGTACCGTGCCATACCGGTCCCCGCTAAGGCCGCGATGTGGTTTGCGATCTGTTCGGTGGTGACAAACTGCATCTCAATGCTCACGATGCCGCTCTTCACACGTCTCATGTCCACGGACCAATATGGCGTCTACAGCATTTATAACACGTGGCTGCAAATGTTTACCGTCGTGGCAACGCTGCGACTCAACTATGCTGTGTTCAACAAGGGCATGAGCAAGTATGCCGAAGACCGTGATACCTATACAGCGAGCATGCAGACCCTTACAACTGCCATAGTCATCGTGTGCATTGCCGTCTACCTACCGCTTGCTGATTTCGTGAACGGCTTCACTGGCCTTTCCACGCTCGTTACCCTGCTTATTTTCGTTGAAATTATCTTTGCTTCGGCTGTGTCATATTGGATGGCCCGTAAAAGATACGAGTACAGTTACCGTGCCATTATCCTGACAACCATTGCTATTTCGCTCGGCAATGCCGGCTTCGGCCTCTTGGCGGTTCTCCTCAACGAACAGAAGGATCTGGCTCGTATCGTCTCGTGCGTGCTCGTTCAATGTATCGTCGGCGGCATCCTCTACATCGTGAATCTAAAGCATGCGAGGAAGGCGTTCTGTTGGGACTACGTGAAGTTTGCCCTGTTGTTCAACCTGCCTTTGCTACCACATTACGCCGCGATGTACGTTCTGGATGCTTTCGACAGGATTATGATTCAGACCATGGTGGGGTTCTCGGCAGCCGCACTGTATAGCGTTGCGTGTAACCTCGGCAATGTTCTTAAAATCGTGACAAACAGCATCAACAACTCTATCGTTCCCTGGATGTACGAGAAGCTGGGGCAAGGAGAGTATGAGAAGCTGGGTAAGACCACCACAGCTGTTATTGTCATTCCTGTCATCCCGGTGCTCATGTTAATTGCCGTTGGACCAGAAATAATATGGCTGTTTGGAGGCGATAAATACGCTGCTGCGCAGTATGTCATTCCACCTATCGCTGAAGCTCTGGTTTTCTCATTCACCTATACAGTTTTCACCAATATTGAGTTTTTCTTTGATAAGAACAAGTTTGTTATGTTCGCCTCGATCGTTGCTAGTGTTTTGAATGTGGCGCTTAACTATCTGCTTATTGGACCATTTGGCTACGTAGCTGCGGCCTACACGACGCTTCTATGCTATGCGCTCATGGCGGCGGCTCATTATATCTATGTGAGAAGGCTGTTTGCTCAAAAGAAAATCAAATGCCCATTCAGCGGGATGGTCCTTGTGGGGATGGCTCTTCTGCTCGTGGGCTTAGGATTTGTATTGACGCTTCTTTATCCGTATGCAATAGCACGTCTTATCTTTTTCACGGTGTGTCTCGTCGCGTTGTTCATATTTAGGAATAAGATCACTACTCTGCTTAAAAGCGTCAAAAAGAAGCGGTAGGGAGTTTTAGCGGGCGAATCCTATTTGCCGAAAGCGAACTGTGCTTAAGGAAATCGGAATAGAGCTGGGAAGAATGCGTTTTGATTGAAGTAGCTTTTGCTCTCGCGTGTCAGGTATGGCATCTTCCTGATAGGTGAAAGCCGTTGATGCGCCCTCATAGCGGGAGGTACATAGCAAAGCGTGAGGGTTTTTCGCGAGGTGGAATGTGAAGGAGACAGGGGCACGTTTCTCGTTTGAAGTAAAGCCTGAAGCGAGACAAGACGAAGGAAACTTACAATCCGCATTGGGCTGTGGATGCCCTTCATCTTCGGTGCAATACCACGCGGCGATTTTATTTCACCTCATCTCGCCAGCCGATTTCTGCAGACGGGAGCGTTGCCGCCTAGTGCGCGGAGTATAATGCGGGCTCGTGTTGCCATGGTCGGTCGATATTGAACAATCCCAGCCGTTACTCTAGCCAAGGCGTCCGCATCTATGAGTTTCTTATCGACTTCCTTCATGCCCTCAGGCTAGATCTCCCTTTCCTTTGTCGTCTGCGGGACGGTTCTCTTCCGAGAGATGGCCGCGCCTCCGCTCGCGTTAGGTCGCTCCCCACATCTCGACGCAGGCTTAGTGGCCGTAAAGCAGCTTCAGATAGTGCGAATCGCGTCTACGCCGGCAAGGAGAAGCCGGTCGTCGTCGTGTACCGCCTGACGATGAAGTCCAACTCCGACAACTTCCGCGCTAGCTCCATCCAGGGCGTCATGAAGCGCGTGAAGGCCAAGGGCGTGCCCGTGGTGGTCTACGAGCCCACGCTGGACGCGCCGGAGTTCTTCGGCTCCGAGGTGACCCACGACCTGGAGACCTTCACGGGCGGCTGCGACGTGATCGTGGCCGACAGCTGGAGCGACGAGCTCGCGGACGTTGCGGACAAGGCGTACACCAGGGATCTGTTTAAGCGGGACTAGGGGAGAGCTGGCGGATTCGAGGCTAATTTGAATGCACTTGGGGATTCACAAAACCACAGCATGGTCCTATCAAAAGAATGGCGCTATATCTTGACAGCCATTCCTATAGGTATCGGTTCCGTAATTAACGGTCGGTTAGATCAGATTCAGAAAGCGAATGATGTCATGCTCGATCAATGTGATACTGAAATCCCGCCCTATTACGGTCTTGTTATCTCCGATGAGGCTTTTTCTTCAATGAAGATTGTTTCTTCTCCAAAGATGACACCTGGAAATCGCGTGATTCTGAACGCGCTGATAGAGAAATACGCACTCGGTATTGAGGTTGCAGAGAGCTCGATTGAGCTGTCTTGAGTAGATAACAATGTGTTACCGGAAGCCCCCCCATCTGTTGTCTGCGACTTCATGGTGGGGAGGCTGATACTTTTCTAATCCAATGCAAAAAAATGCGCAAACTGAATGAACGCGAAAAGGCTAAGATGAATCCAGCATTTAATTTCGTCTAAGGAAGAGTGTGTTTGATAAAACAAATTACTCATATAGTTACATGGCCGCTTGTAAAAAAGTCTTTTAAATTGTCGTTTGCAATCATTGGTGCGATTTCGACGATTATGGGAGTTGCGGGCATTTCTCTCATCGACCTGCTGCCGAAGGATTCGGGGTGTCTGTTTAGGCTCTTCGCGCTCGTTATCCTATTTGTCTTACTGGCCTTCTTCGCAGCGATCGCTACATACCATCGCAGTAAAGACGGAGTCCATTTGCTTATTAACGGAATGGACGTTGACATTGTGGTCGACGATCTCTTTGGCGCTGAGGGCGTTAAGGTCATTCCATTCGATGAATATTTCGACATTAAGGTTGACGACAAGGTCATTTCAAAAAACTCTCTTAACGGCATTTTTGTTGAGAAGTATGTCGACCGGAACGTACTTAAGCAGGTTGTCGAAGAAAGGCAATCGAGTTTGCTGAAACCCTATAAGGCTGGGGATGGCCGAATTTGCTATCCTCTCGGCACTGTTAAGGATTGCGACGACTTCGCCCTGCTCGCCTTCACCCATATGGATGAAGTGAATCGTGCTTATCTTCATCGTGGTCAGTATGAGGAATGTTTGCTCAATATGTGGGACGAGCTCGATCGGATGTATGCAGGCAGGCGAATCGTACTTCCGCTGTTGGGGTCTGGGATAACAAGGTTCGAAAACGGAAAACCCTCGGAGGACGATCTTCTTCGTTGCATGCTTTGCACACTGAGGGCTTCGAAGCACCATTTCAAGCAAGGCGTTGTGGTTGTGTTGACAAAGAAAACAGCAGCTCGTATGAGGCTATACGAGGTTAACGGATATATAGAGGCCTGGAACAATAGGATTGGAGAGAAGGATGGTTTATAGGACAAGAACCTACATCGCCGCTGACTGGGACGGTGATCGAGATGCGGTGGACCAGCTGTATAAATGGAACGATAGCAATAATTGGGGGCTTTCATTCCCGGACGCTCACGACCTGCAGCAGTCGCGCGACTCTAGTTTGCCATGCAGCATAAAGAGCTCTCTGAAAAGGAGGATGGACGCATCTAAACGATTCGTACTTATCGTTGGAGACTCGACCGACTCCGTAACTAAAGGAAGCTGTCAACACTGTGGAAGCTATAATTCATGGACTTCGAGCTGCGCTCGCTCGCATAGCATTGACTATCGCAGCTTCATTAAGTATGAATGCGATAAAGCCGTTGAGGCCGGCATCGATATCGTTGTGCTGTACAACTCTTCAAAGGTCACAAGGTCAAAATGCCCTTTAAAAGTTAGATACGAAGGAAATCATGTTCCTATGAAATGCTGGGAAGATGGTGTACTCAAATGGGATTACTACGCCGTCAAAAACGCACTCCAGTAAAGGTTTCCCATGTGCAATGTCGAATGATGGGAAAAGCGGCCTTGCCGGAGAGACATGCTCTCAGACTCTATTAAACCGGAGCTCGGAAAGACTGTTCAAACCCATTTAAATTGCCATGAAACACGTGAAAGCAAAGGGTGTGCTCTTAGTGGCCCACTAGATTACGTTAGACATAATCTCCTTTCACCGACTGACAAAACGATTTACACCTAATTTCCGGGTTCGATCACAGGCTTTTGCCTTGCGCGTACTCTGATCTCGCTACACTAATAGATGCTGCTACCAGGGCATTTCCTGGTGCGGTTTCCATTGGTTCTTGCGAAGATCGGAGCGGTTATGTTTGCCACCGCGTTCCACACTAGCCGACACTACATCCTGCTTACTGTCATGGCCTGCCTATGCGTTTTGCTGGGCGGGCCTTCTTATGCCGCGGGCGCGGACAGCCTGTTCATTGCGGGCGACACGTACTACGAGCCGGGCGTGTCTGGTCCCGGATGGGCTTGGACCGATGCCGACCATCTGGAGTTAACCGGCTATGAGGGCGAGGCCATCGGCACCGACGGCGACCTGGTGGTGACGCTTGTGGGGCAAAACTCCGTGGTCGAAACCCATGCACCCGATGCGGACATTTCCATGAGCGGCATGGAGGTGTGGGGAAACCTTACGCTTCGCGGCTCCGGCTCGCTCACGGCGACGGGCTCGCAATGCGGGATCCATGTGGCCCAGGCGCTGGTGGTGGACGGCTGCTCGGTTAATGCGCGGGCCGATGGGGCAGGCGTTATTGGCCAGACCGTGGCCGGCATTGCCGCAGGCAGCTTGACCGTACGTTGCGGAGGGCGCGTTGTTGTCGCGGGCGCGGGATCCGATGCGGGCTTGCGCTTTTATGGCGTGCGCTTGCTCGACGAGGGGTTTGGTGCCGACGCTGCGAGCGAGACTCTTATCGTGGATGCGTCCCGGCTGGATGCGACCGGTACGGATGCCGGCGTTGCCTGCGATCACGGTTCGCTTGTGACTGCGCACTTTGTGACGCCTGCAGGCGGGGCCTTTGGCGCTGCCTGCGTGGTGGATGATGACGGGGCCGTGGCGCCGCATGTGGTGATTGAGCCCGATGGCGCCACCGCACGGGCGGGGGAG
>UQUD01000020.1 GCA_900544225.1 uncultured Collinsella sp. | reverse complement strand
GAAGCTGAACGTCAGATTGCCGCTCTGGCGGGCTTGCAGCGTCGACCGGTCCGCCGTTCGTTAGAACGGCGGAACCAAAGGCGCAGCGTCAAGTGGTTACGGCGTTTGGTAAAACGCCGTAACTAAAACCCATGGCGCTCCAGGAAGCGGAAGGCTAAGCGAATCCAAGGACGGACAGCCACCTGCTTGTCCTCGTTGTCGACCGCGGTGTTGGCGTTGCCGAGCGAAAGGCCGTGGCCGCCCTGGTCAAAGACGTGCATCTCGCATGCGACGCCCTCCTCGGCCATGCGCTGCGCAAACGGATAGACCTGCGCGATCGGCGCCGTCTTGTCATCGGACACGCCCCACACAAAGGTCGGCGGCATCTGGCGCGAAACATGTGTGGTGGGGCAGATGTCGGCCAGATGCTCGTCAGTTGCCTCGCCACCCGTCACCATCGACAAATAGTCGTTGAGCAAATCGCGCCCCGTCTTGCCGCCCGTCTTTGGCACGCGCAGGTCGATGCGCGGGTCGCGCGTCTGCATGTCGCGCACATAGGCAAAGTCGAGCAGCGGATAGCCCAGCACCACGACATCGGGACGAATGTCGTCCGGACGCGCCCCTGCCAGGCCCGCGAAGGGGCCGGTCTTCCACTGTGTTGCCAGCGAGGCGCAGATCATACCGCCCGCAGAAAAGCCCACAACGCACACGCGCTTGGGATCGACATGCCACTCGTCGGCATTCGCACGAACCGTGGCGACCATCTTGGCAAGATCTGCCTGGGGGTGCGGAAAGCTCACGTCACCCGTGCCACTCGTCACATAGTTGAGCACAAAGGCCTGGTAACCGTGATCCAAAAACGCAAACGCCACGGGATCCTGTTCATGCGGGGCGATATGCGTAAACGCACCTCCGCCGCAGATAATCACGGCAGGGCGGCGGCCATTCGGTTTATCGGGCAGCGGCTCGGCACCCAAATACGTAAACGTCGCTGGATATTCCTCGGTCGGCTCCTCGCCCCACAGCGCGTGGTTCTCGACAATCATATGTGCTCCCTTCGCGCAAATTATGCGCCCTTGTTTTTCGTTTTCAAGCGTACCCCACTTGGGCCCGTGGCACAGAAACACTTCAGCAATAAGCTTCCCATCAACTGATATATCACATAATCCCAGCTCAGGACCATCGCTGAGCAGCGTAGAATGAGGGATGTTGACCAAGCCGCGAAACACATATGAAACGTTTCCGGCAAACCAAACGCGCGATATGCGCCTATTTAAGTTGGAGGCAACTATGGGTCTGCTCGATTCGCTTAAGTCCACCTTCACCTCGACGGGCGAGGCGTCCGTTCCGCCCGCAGCAAGCTTCGCCACCCGCGAAGGCGTCATCTATGCCCCCGTCAACGGCGTGCTCGTCAACCTGAACGAGGTCCCCGACGAGACGATCGCCTCGGGCATGCTTGGCCAGGGCTATGGCATCGAGCCCATTACCGGCACCATCTATGCGCCCGCCAACGGCCGCATCGGCGCTACCACCGTCACCAACCACTCCATTGGCATGATCACCGAGGACGGTCTTCGCGTGTTCATCCATGTTGGCCTGGGCACCGTGGAAATGAACGGCAAGGGTTTTGCCCGCTTTGTCGAGATGGGCGATGTGGTCAAGGCAGGCCAGCCGCTCATCAGCTTCGACCGCGAGGCCATTAAGGCCGCTGGTCACGAAGACATCGTGACCGTCATCGTCTCCGAGCTCGATCGTCTTAAGAGCATCGACCATGTCGGCGAGTCTGGAACGCTTATCGGCGGCAACCCGCTCGTCAAGCTGGGCGACCCGCTGCTGGTGGCCAAGACCAAGTAGTCAGGCCCCGCGCCACACAGCCAAAAGGCACCTCGTCAAGCGCCCGCGACCATTTGGCCGCGGGCGCTTTTCGTTTGAAAAACCATCCCGCCAATGCCTTATCTGTATAGCCCAAATGAGCCGAGCTGCTAGAATATCGAACTGTATGGATAACTATCATTCAACCGTTATGGGAGGATACGTGAACCGCACCAAAATCGCGCAGCTCTACGCCGACGCCGAGTCGCTCGGCGGCCAGACCGTCACCATCGCCGGCTGGGTCAAGTCCGTCCGCGACATGAAGAACTTTGGCTTTGTTACGCTCAACGACGGCAGCTGCTTCCGCGACCTGCAGGTCGTCATGAACCGCGAGGCACTCGACAACTACGACGAGATCGCCCATCAAAACGTCTCGGCCGCACTCATCTGCACCGGCACTGTCAAGCTGACCCCCGATGCGCCCCAGCCTTTCGAGCTTTCTGCCACTTCCATCGAGGTCGAGGGCGTCAGCGCCCCGGATTACCCGCTGCAGAAGAAGCGCGCAACCGTCGAGTTCCTGCGCACCCAGCAGCACCTGCGCCCGCGCACCAACCTGTTCCGCGCCGTGTTCCGCATCCGTTCTGTCGCGGCTGCCGCCATCCACCGCTTCTTCCAGGAGCAGGGCTTTGTCTACGTCAACACCCCCATCATCACCACGAGTGACTGCGAGGGCGCCGGCGAGATGTTCCGCGTGACCACGCTCGACCCCAAAAATCCGCCCCTCACCGAGTCCGGCGAGGTCGACTGGAGCCAAGACTTCTTTGGCAAGCATGCGAGCCTGACCGTGTCCGGCCAGCTCAATGCCGAGAACTTTGCCATGGCCTTTGGCGACGTGTACACCTTTGGCCCCACCTTCCGCGCCGAGAACTCCAACACCACGCGCCATGCCGCCGAGTTTTGGATGATCGAGCCCGAGATGGCCTTTGCCGATCTGAACGACTACATGGATAACGCCGAGGCCATGCTCAAGTACGTCCTTAAGGACGTTATGGCCACCTGTCCCGACGAGCTCAACATGCTCAACAAGTTTGTGGACAAGGGCCTGATCGAGCGCCTGGACCATGTCGCCAACTCCGACTTTGCCCGCGTCACCTATACCGAGGCCGTCGAAATCCTGGAGCAGGCCGTCGCCGCCGGCCACAAGTTTGACTACCCCGTGAGCTGGGGCATCGACCTGCAAACCGAGCACGAGCGTTTCCTGACCGAGGAGCACTTTAAGCGCCCGACCTTCGTGACCGACTACCCGGCAGAGATCAAGGCCTTCTACATGCGCATGAACGACGACGGTAAGACCGTCGCCGCCGCCGACTGCCTGGTTCCCGGTATCGGCGAGATTATCGGCGGCTCCCAGCGCGAGGAGCGCCTGGATCTGCTCGAGGCCCGCATCAAGGACCTGGGCATGAATCCCGAGCAGTACAAGTACTACCTTGACCTGCGCCGCTACGGTTCCTGCAAGCACGCCGGCTACGGTCTGGGCTTCGAGCGCTTGGTCATGTATCTGACCGGCGTGGGCAACATCCGCGACGTCCTGCCGCACCCGCGCACCGTGGGCAACGCCGACTTCTAATCGTCGGACGTTAGCTCGCGTCGCCACACGCCAACGCTCATCGCACAAGCGTCTCTCGACATCGGTCGAGAGACGCTTTTTTCAACAGCATCCGTCAAGCTTTTGGCAAGTTTTTGGTCAGTTGGGCAGGGCTGTTGAAAACTCGAACCGCCGTTTGCCGACGACTACCGACCGCCCAGAGCGCCCTGCGCCCCTGGGAAAACCCCGCGCCCTAGGCTCCATACCGTCGCCACCCAAAACGGAAAGGACGTGGGCACCATGACCGAAACCGCTGTTGAAACCTACGACACCACAACTAGGGGCGCCGCGTCGATGGCAGCCTATCGCGCCGTTCGCATCTTGCAGCTATTAAGCGAGAACACCGGCGAGGACAAGGCCATGCTTTCCGATGAGTTGATCCGGCTCCTCGCCCATCCCGACGACCCCGCCCGCATGCCCATCTCGGCGGCGCGGCGCAGCATCTACACCGCCATCTCCGCACTTCGCCATGCCGGATACGAAATTGAGTACAAACGCGGCGTGGGGTATCGGCTCTTGACCCGTCCGCTCACCGACGAAGAGATCATCCGGCTCCACGGCATGGTCATGCGCAACCGCTCTACGCCCATCGCCATTCGAAAAAGCATGGCGCAGCACTTGGTCGCCATGGCGAGCGCCGATGTTCGCGGCTACCTCGATGCACCCGAGCCTGCTCCAAGCGCCGGCGGCAAATCCACCAAGGCCACGCGCACGCCCGTCAAGCGCATCGACACCTGCGAGCTCGTCGAGCAGGCCATCGACCACGGAACCACGGTGAGTTTTGATATTTCGAGCGTCACGGCACGTGGCGAAACCGAAGTAGCACGGATGACACTCCGCCCCTTTGCCATCAAGCAACGAGACGGCATCTCGTATTTGCTGGGAACGGTCTATGACGCCCGAGGCGCCGATGACACGCTGCGTACCGTAGAGATCGGGCGCATGAGAAACGTCACCACGCGTCTCCTCGACGGCAAGAAGCTCTTCGCCGCCCTGGAGGAGGACGACGCCTCCGCCGCATAAGAACCTCCGCCGTCCATTCGACTACCCGTACCGCCCATCCGGTTCTGTATTAAAAAACCTGCCAGGTTATTGTAAAAATGGACATCCGCGCTACTATAGTTCCACTTGCACTTTGTTTGAGTGCAGTATTTCCAGCCATTTCTATACTGGGGGTAACGATATGAAGGACATCACCATCAGCCGCAGGAGCCTTCTGGTCTCTGCTGGCCTGCTCGCGCTCGCTCCGCTCGCCGGATGCGGCGGCAACTCTGGTTCCGGCTCTGCTGCCGCCGGTTCCGACTACACCGTCGGCGTTCTGCAGCTCACCGAGCACTCCGCACTCGACGCCGCCAACGACGGCTTCGTCAAGGCCATCAAGAAGAGCGGCCTTAAGGTCAAAATCGACCAGAAGAACGCCCAGAATGACCAGTCCACGTGTAAGTCCATCGCCGACAAGTTCGTGGGCGATGACGTCGACCTGATCTACGCCATCGCTACGCCCGCCGCGCAGGCCGCCGCCGGCGCCACCGCCGATATCCCCATCGTGGGTTGCGCCATCACCGACTACGCCGCCTCGGGCCTGGTCCAGGACAACGAAAAGCCCGGCACCAACGTCACTGGCGCCTCCGACCTCACCCCGGTCGCCGAGCAGCTCGAGATGATGCAGAAGGTCCTGCCCGACGTAAAGAAGGTCGGTCTGCTCTACTGCACCGCCGAGTCCAACTCCGACGTCCAGATCAAGGCCGCCAAGAAGGAGCTCGACAAGCTGGGCCTGGACTACACCGACTTCACCGTCTCGAGCTCCAACGAGATCCAGTCCGTCGTCGAATCTGCCGTGGGCAAGGTCGACGCGCTGTACTCCCCCACCGATAACACCATCGCCGCGGGCGCCTCGCAGGTCGGCCAGATCTGCAAGGAGAATAAGCTCCCCTTCGTAACCGGCGAGGAGGGCATGTGCATGGCCGGCGGCCTGTTCACCCTCTCCATCAACTATGAGGACCTGGGCTACGCCGCGGGCGAGATGGCCGCTAAGATCCTGAAGGGCAAGGCCAAACCCGAGGATATGCCGATCAAGCACCTCTCGAGCAAGGACCTGGTCGTCGTCAAGAACGACGAGATGGCCGAGGCGCTGGGCATCGACCTTTCCGCTCTGGACGAGTAGCGCCATGCGCGGTAACGCGTCTAGGACCCGCACTCGCGCCATAGCTGCGTTATTCAATATCTGAGCCACAGGGGCGAACGCCAAAGACCGGCGTTCGCCCTGCTTGTTACGGATGAGACAAAACATCCGGCCGCAGCTCTTTTATGCATTGTTACCGCTATCATGGTGACTCACGTGTCCACCCTATCCTAGGAGGTATGAAGCATGCTTATTGCATTGCAGGGCGCCGTTTCGCAGGGCGTCCTCTGGGGCATTATGGTGCTTGGCGTGTTTATCACGTTCCGCCTGCTCGACATCCCCGATATGACCTGCGACGGCAGCTTTGCCCTCGGCGGCTGCGTCTGCGCCGTACTCATCGTCAATAACAACGTCGACCCGCTGCTCGCTGTTTTGGCCGGCATGTGTGCCGGTGCCATCGCGGGCGCCGTCACGGGCATTTTGACCACCGTCTTTGAGATTCCCGCGATCCTCGCCGGAATCCTGACGCAGATCAGCCTGTGGTCCATCAACCTGCGCATCATGGGCAAATCCAATACGCCCATCCTTGCCAAGGGCACCATCTTCTCGTCTGTCAGCAACATGACGGGCCTGCCGCAGTCCACCGTCGCCATCATCCTGGGCATCTTGCTCGCTGTGGCTATCGTCGCCATCCTGTATTGGTTCTTTGGCACCGAGATCGGCTCGGCGCTGCGCGCCACCGGCAACAACGAGTACATGATCCGCGCTCTGGGCGTCAACACCAACTCCACCAAGATGATCGCCCTCGTGCTCTCCAACGCCCTCATCGGCCTTTCGGGCGCGCTCATCTGCCAGAGCCAAAAGTATGCCGACATTGGCATGGGCACCGGTGCCATCGTTATCGGTCTTGCCGCCATTGTTATCGGCGAGGTGCTCGGCCGCCTGCTGCCCGGCGGCCTCACGCAGTTTAGCGTCCGTCTTGCCTCCGCCGTCTTTGGCTCCGTGGTGTACTTCCTCATCCGCGCCATCGTGCTGCAGTTGGGCATGGACGCCAACGACATGAAGCTGCTTTCCGCTGTGATCGTCGCCGTGGCCCTGTGCGTGCCCGTGGGTTGGGAGCGCTATAAGCTCCGCAGCTCCTACACGAAGGGGGATGAGGCAGATGCTTAAGCTCTCACACGTCAAGAAGACCTTTAACAAGGGCACCGTCACCGAGAAGCGCGCGCTCACCGGCGTCGACCTCACCCTTAACGACGGCGACTTTGTAACCGTGATTGGCGGCAACGGCGCCGGCAAGTCCACGCTGCTCAACATGATCGCCGGCGTGTATCCGCTCGATTCGGGCGTTATCGAGCTCGACGGCACCGACATCTCGCGTCTGAGCGAGTCGCAGCGCGCCAAGTACCTGGGCCGCGTGTTCCAGGACCCCATGCGCGGCACCGCAGCCGACATGCAAATTGCCGAGAACCTGGCCCTCGCCAAGCGCCGCGGCCAGCGTCGCGGTCTTTCGTGGGGCGTCACCAAGGCCGAGAAGGACGAGTACGTTGAGCTGCTCAGGCGCCTAGACCTCGGTCTGGACACGCGCCTCAACGCCAAGGTCGGTCTGCTTTCGGGTGGCCAGCGCCAGGCACTCACCCTGCTCATGGCCACGCTCACCAAGCC
This sequence comes from uncultured Collinsella sp., assembly GCA_900544225.1. Lineage (GTDB taxonomy): Bacteria > Actinomycetota > Coriobacteriia > Coriobacteriales > Coriobacteriaceae > Collinsella. The sequence goes on along the minus strand of UQUD01000020.1, from coordinate 16,057 downwards.
ACGCCTGCTGCTGCTCGACGAGCACACCGCGGCGCTCGACCCCAAGACGGCCTCTAAGGTGCTCAATCTGACCGAGGAAATCGTCGACGAGCACCACCTGACCACGCTCATGGTCACGCATAACATGAACGACGCCATCCGTCTGGGCAATCGTCTGATCATGATGCACGAGGGCCACGTAATCTACGACGTGGCAGGCGACGAGAAGAAGTCGCTCACCGTTGCCGACCTGCTGCAGAAATTCGAGGAGGTCTCGGGCGGCGAGCTCGCCAACGACCGCATGCTGCTGAGCTAACGACCTAGAAAACCACCACAAAGGGGACAGGCACCTTTGTGGTGGTTTTTGTTAAAGAGTAAGGAGACTGCCATGAAAAGACTCCCCCGCCTTGCGTTAGCTGCCGCGTTGTTTGCCGGCGCGCTCGCAGGCATCCCAAGCCTCGCTTTCGCGGGGAACCTGCCCGCCGCTATTGACGGCGCCGTAACCGTCATGCACACCAACGACATCCACGGCAGCTACAAGTACAGCTACAACGCAAGCAAGGGCACGGGCACCATTGGCTTTGACGGGCTGGCGGTTCTCTATAGCGCTCAAAGCAACGCCCCCGACTTTCTGCTCGATGCAGGCGACACCTTCCACGGGCAGTCCTTTGCCACCATGAGCGAGGGCAAGAGCATCGCCGAACTCATGAACACCTTCTACGCAAACGGCTACGACGCGACCACACCGGGCAACCATGACTGGAGCTACGGCGCGGACAAGCTTCGCACGATGGCCGGCAATGGTGCCACCAGTACACCTTTCGCCATGCTCTGCGCGAATGCAACGTCCTCGAGCGGCGTATGGAGCTCGAGCATCACCAAGACGCTCAATCGCACTTGGAAGGACGGCGAGGGCAGCCCCACGTTTAACTACAAGATTAAGGTCGGCGTCGTCGGAGCCATGGATGAGTCGCTGGGCTCCTCGCTACGCGCGGACCTGGTCGCGGGCACGTCGTTCTCGGGTGCAGCGGACGCCATCAATGCCGAGGCCAAGCGACTGCGCGAGGATGAGGGCTGCAACGTTATCGTCTGCATCGCGCACACGCTCAACGCCAAGACCTTTGCCGCAAAGCTCGTTGGGGTCGATACACTGGTCGCGGGCCACGAGCACATCAACTTAGACGAAAACGTGACGGGGGCCGACGGCAAGCCGGTCCGCGTCGTCGAGGCAGGCAGCGCCTTTGCCGAGGTTGGTCTGCTTTCCATTCCCTATGAGTACGACACCAGGGGTACCGAAACCACCAACGACGACATGGTGACGGTCTCCGCAGGCGACAGCGACGAGAAGCTCTACACCGCCAAGGACGTCGACGACCTTTTGGCAGACCCTAACAACCAGAACATCCTTGACGAGGTTCGCAACAACAAAATCAAGCCACTCGACGATGCCTTTGAAAGCGAATCGAACAAGGTGCTCGGCACATCCTCCACCAACTATTTCTACGGCGAGGACGCCGCGGGTACGCATGGCTGGGAGATGGTGCGCACTACCGATTTGCGTCCCAGCAAAGCGGGCGACGCCACCAAAGCCCAGACCATCGGGCATGTTATCTGCGGCTCCTATCTTGCTCTGACGGGGGCAGACCTCGCCATCGAAAACGCGGGCGGCATCCGCGGCGGCATCGCGGCGGGCGATGTGACCGCCGGCAACGTCGTCGCCATCTCGCCCTATGGCAACACCGTGGAGACCTGGGGCATGACCGGCGCAAACTTCCTCGCAGCGCTTGAGCACTCACTGCAGATCAGCGACGATTGCAACGACAGCTACGAGCTTCAGCAAGCCTATGTGGCAGCCGGCCACACCGAGCAGGAGGCGCAAGACAAGTACAAGTGGCGCGATGACTCTGGCAGCGTTCTCTCCTTTGGCGGCATTAACGTGACGATTGATTGGACGCAGCCCGAAGGCAAGCGCATTGTGAGCGCCACGCTCACCAAGGATGGCAGCACGCTCGATCCCGCCAAGAACTACACCGTCGCCACCAACAACTACATCATTACCAACACGACCGACTTTCCCACTTTCGCAAATGCCACCAAGCGCACCGAGTGGGGCACATGCGAGGCGGCGATCAGAGCGCTGATCGGGAAGAGCGACTGGGAGAACAAGATGGCCGGGCTCGCCGGCACCATCAGCTTCAGCTCCGCAGCCGTGGACCCCACGCCCAATCCGAATCCAACGCCTAAGCCCTCGCCCAAGCCCGGCACGACTACTACGACCACGAAAACCAGCGCCAAGAAGACAACCGGCAAGCTTGTCGCAACGGGAGACCGCACGCCGGCCGTGGTCGGCGCATGCCTCATCGGCGGCATCATCGTCATCATGCTCGGCATTATCTGGATGCGCCGCCGCTAAGCTACACCGCCGGGCCTTGCAGCCCCTCCGTGCAAACCTTATATCGAGCACAGAAGCCCGTCCGATGTGATCGGACGGGCTTTTTGGTGGGTATCATGGTTGAATGATCATTAGGAGGTTTTCCCTACATGGAATTGTTTGAGCCGATTCTTCATTTCTTTGAGCAACGGTGGGTCCACAACATCATCTGGGCCGTCATCTTGGCGATAGGCACCGCCGTCGCCGCCAAGGTCGCATCCAAGACTCTGCGTCACCTACTCAACCGCGACGATAACCCGCTTCCGGCATCGAGTATCTTCATCAATATCGCGCGCGCCGTCATCTGGGTGATCGGCGGCAGCTTTATCCTCGACAACTGCTTTGGCATTAACGCAAACGCGCTCGTCGCCGCTCTTGGCGTCGGCGGCATCGCCATCTCGCTCGGCTTTCAGGACACGCTATCAAACCTTATCGGCGGCATGCAGGTGACCTTTATGGGCATTATCAAGCCCGGCGACAATATCGAGGTCGGCGGCGTGTCGGGCGTGGTCCAGGACATCACTTGGCGCCACACGACCATCGAAGATGCCTGCGGGCAGACCGTCATCGTCCCCAACTCCAACATTTCCAAGAACACACTCGTGCATTTGATGCCCTTTGGGCGCGTGGCCGTCCCCGTCGCGGTCAAAGACCCCTCCAAATGGGCATCGCTCGATGTGCTAGCAGACGAGCTCGTCAGCGCCACCAAAACGGCCGTCTCACCCATCTCAGGCTTTGACAAGGAACCCTACGTGCTCTTTAGCGAGATCGGCGACTTTGGCATTAAGGGCAAAATCATCTTTATCGTCAGCGACGACAGCACCACCTTTACGGCGGCCGACGCCTGCATCCGCGCCATCGCCCCCATCATCGCCTAAACCACCACAAAGGGGACAGGCACCTTTGTGGTGGTTTTCATTCGTGATACCATGGTTCATATAGTTGTTTAAACGACTAAGGGAGCAAAACTATGGAAGAGGCCTATCGTCAAGCACGCAAGCGCGGCGAGCAAGGACGTCGACGCGCCATTAGTCAAAGCGAGCATCCGTATCTCACGGACCTCGATAGCTTGGTTGCCCAGCTCCCCTTAGGCCAGCGAGAGAATGTCGGCCTGAGAGACATTCCACTCGAAATGGTCGTCGGTACGGTTACCAAGGGCCGTCAGTCGGCCTTTTCATGCAACTTTATGCCCTTGCTGCCGTTTAGCACGGAGTTCGCCCGCAAGTGGTCCAACCTCTACGACATCCAGGTGACCGAGGGCTATCGCGATCCCGTCATCGTCACCGAGTTCATGCATCGGTTTTACGTCCAAGAGGGCAACAAGCGCGTCAGTGTCCTCAAATTCCTGGACGCCCCGACGGTTTCGGCCAAGGTCACCCGTCTCTACCCCGGCACATGGGATTCCGTCGAAAGCCGCCTGTACGGTGAGTTCTGCGCGTTTTGGCGCGTCTGTCCCCTATACGAGATCGAGTTCTCGCGCGAGGGAAGCTACGAGACGCTCGCCAAGATGCTCGGTCAGGACCTTATCGAAAAATGGCCGCAGAAAAAGGTCGACTACCTGCGCCACACCTTCCTACTCTTTAAGCGCGCCTACCTTCGCGCGGGCGGCGACCACCTGGACATTACGCCCGCAGACGCCATGCTCGTCTACCTCAATGTGTACAACCAGGACCGCCTGCTGGATACGCCGACGGATATCGTCGTAAACCGCTTGTGTAAGATTTGGCGCGAGCTGGTCATTGCCGGCAAAAATGACGAGGACAAGGTCGATCTTGTCGAAGCACCGAGTGTCGACGAGGAGGAGACGCACGCCAAGTCCACCTCCGGCGTGCTCAACTTCTTTATGGGCAAGACCGTCTATTCGGCGGCCAACCCCCTGCGCATCGCCTTTATCCATGAGTTCCCCTGTGCGACGTCGAGCTGGGACAGTCTGCACGACCAAGGGCGTCAGTATCTTGACGAGCACTTTGGCGGTATCGTGCGCACCGAGGCGTTTGAGGACTGCCACGATCCGGACGTGTTCTACGCCGCCGTCGAAACGGCTGTCAAACATGGAGCTAACGTCATCTTCTCGACCTCGCACCGCCTGATGGAATACACGCTCAGGGCAGCCGTGGAGTATCCCCGGGTTCGGTTCCTCAACTGCTCTATCGGCCTTCCCCACCAAAGCGTCCGTTCGTACTTTGGCAAGATGTACGAGGCCAAGTTTCTCCTGGGCGCCCTTGCCGCCAGCATGGCGGACAACCACCGCATCGGTTACCACGCGTCGGTCTTCGCCTCGGGCGCACTCAGCGAGATCAACGCCTTTGCGATTGGAGCCTCGCTACTCGACCCCCGTGCGCAAATTATCCTGACCTGGGGCGATGTGCCCGCCGGTGGCCTTGCCGAGGCCATGTGCCGCGAAGGCGTAAGCGTCATGTCCGGCGCCGACATGTCAAAGCCGCTCGAAGACCCCACGGCCTACGGACTCCACCGCTTGGTCGATGGCAAGGTTGCCGGCATTGCCATGCCGGTATGGAACTGGGGCCGTTACTACGAGCTTATCGTGCGAAGCCTGCTGCATGGCACCTGGGATGAGACCAGTGACGACAGCCAGGTTCGCGCCGTCAACTACTGGTATGGCATGAGTTCGGGCGTTATCGATATTCGCTACGCTCCAGGCCTGCCCTATCAGACGCGCAAGCTCGTTCAGCTACTGCGCAATGGCATTGTCGAGGGCTCCATCAATCCATTTGGCGGCGAGCTCCATAGCCAAGACGGCGTGGTGCAGATCGAAGGCTTTCCCCCGCTGCCGAGCACGCAAATCGTCGAGATGGACTGGCTGGCAGACAACGTGGTGGGCACCATTCCGCAGCCCGACGATGAGCCGAAGGTCCGCGCCCTATGAAAATCCTTGCCATAGCCGATACCGAAGAACGATGCCTTTGGGAGTGCTTTCGCAAAGAACGCTTTGAGGGTGTCGACCTGATTTTGTCCGCTGGTGATCTGGACCCGGACTATCTTGAGTTTTTGGTCACGGTCATCAACAGACCGCTCATCTACGTGCGAGGCAATCACGATGACCGCTATGCGCGTCATGCACCAGGTGGCTGCATCTGTGTCGAAGACGCTGTCTACGTGTACCGCGGCGTCCGCATTGCAGGCCTTGGCGGCTCCATGCGCTATCGAGATGGCGCCAACATGTACACCGAGCGCGAGATGGCCAAGCGCGTGCGCAAGCTGTCTCGTAAAGTGAGGATGGTCGGTGGCTGCGACATCTTGCTCACCCATGCGCCCGCCGCCGGCGAGGGCGATCTGGACGATCTGCCACATCGAGGATTCAAATGCTTTAACACAGCGCTCGAGTCCTGGAATCCCGACTACATGGTGCACGGGCATGTGCACCAATGCTATGGTCGCGACTTTCAACGTGAGCGTCAGCACGCATGCGGGGCAACGATCATCAACGCCTGCGGCTATACGCAGTTTGAGCTGGACGAAGCGCGCTACCCCATCCGTGGCTGGCAGGCAGCCTGGCTTAATTCGCAAACCATGCGCCGTGAGCTCAAGCGCCACGAGGCCATCGAGTCCTCAACCGCCAGAACCCCCTGGTAACCACCACAAAGGGGACAGGCACCTTTGTGGTGGTTTTGGCCCAAGATAGCAAGAAACCCGGTCCTGCACGAAGCAGAACCGGGTTTCTTTAGCAATGCTTGCTTTGCTCAGGCAGTAACTGTTAGTTACTCAGCCAGGAAGTCGCGCTGGATAGCGGGATCGACCTTGATGCCAGGGCCCATGGTGGAAGACACGGAGATGGACTTGACGTACTTGCCCTTAGCAGAAGAGGGCTTGACGCGCAGGATCTCGGTGTACAAGGCAGCGTAGTTCTCGACGAGCTGCTGCTCAGAGAAGGACTTCTTGCCCAGGGGCACGTGGCAGATGCCATAGCGGTCGGCGCGATACTCAACGCGGCCGGCCTTGAGCTCGGAGACCATCTTGGCGACGTCCATGGTGACGGTGCCGAGCTTGGGGTTCGGCATGAGGCCACGGGGACCAAGGATCTTACCGATGCGGCCAACCTTGGCCATCATGTTCGGCGTAGCGATAGCGGCGTCGAAGTTGATCTCGCCCTTCTGGATCTGGGTGACGAGCTCGTCGGAACCGATGATGTCGGCGCCGGCAGCCTCGGCCTCGCGGGCCTTCTCGCCCTCGGCGAAGACGGCAACACGAATGGTCTTGCCGGTACCGTGGGGCAGGGAGATGGAACCGCGGATGTTCTGGTCGGCCTTACGAGTATCGACGCCCAAGCGGAAGTGGGCCTCGACGGTCTCGTCGAACTTGGCGGTGTCGAGCTCTTTGATGAGCTTGGCAGCCTGAAGGGGGGTGTAGAGCGTGGCGCGGTCGATCTTCTCGGCAGCGGCGTTATAGCTCTTACCATGCTTAGCCATGTGCATTACCTCCTGTGGTTAAACGGGCGTGAGCCCTCCCACATCGTATCGTGTGCCCTATTGCACACATTTAACGGGCGCCCCGGTCGGAACACCCGTCATTACCTAAAGAAATCGCTACTCAGCGATGGTGACGCCCATGGAACGGGCAGTACCGGCGATGATCTTCTTGGCGGCGTCAATGTCGTTGGCATTGAGGTCCGGCATCTTGATCTCGGCGATCTTGGTGAGCTGCTCCTGGGAGAGCTGACCAACCTTGTCGGCCTGGGGCTTAGCGGAACCAGACTTGAGGTTCAGCTCCTTCTTGATGAGGTGAGCCGCCGGCGGGGTCTTGGTGATGAAGGAGAAGGACTTATCCTCGAAGACAGTGATCTCAACGGGGATGATGTCGCCCTTCTTGTCCTGCGTCTCGGCGTTAAAGGCCTGGCAGAACTGCATGATGTTCACGCCAGCAGCGCCCAGGGCGGGACCGACGGGAGGAGCGGGGTTAGCTGCACCAGCAGGAATCTGGAGCTTAATGACGTTGGCAACCTTCTTCTCAGCCATGGTCATTCCTTTCAAATCACGAGTGTGAAGTACTTGCTATATCGTAAGCACGCACGTGTTAGAAGCACTCCTGAGATGAGCAGTCACAGAAGAAGCACGCTCGCGCGAACGGACGAAAACTTAAGCGATGACAGCGACCTGGTTAAAGTCGAGCTCGACCGGCGTCTCGCGGCCAAAGATCATCAGCGTGACCTTGAGCTTGCCTGCCTCGGTGTTAACCTCGGAGACCTTGCCATCAAAGTCGGTAAGCGGACCATCGGTGACGCGGACGGACGTACCGACCTCAATATCAACCGACGTACGCTTGGGCGAATCGCCCTTACCGGGACGACGAGTCATCTTATTGTACTCGTCGCGGGAAAGCGGAGCGGGCTTGCCGTTGCCGCCCAGGAAACCGGTGACACCGGGCGTGTTGCGAACACACGTCCACGCATCGTCATCCATCTCCATGCGAACCAAGACATAACCCGGGAAGATCTTAGAATCCTTGGTCTCGCGCTTGCCACCCTCTTTAATCTCGGTGACGCGCTCCATAGGAATCTCGATATCAAAGATACGGTCCTGCATGCCCATGGTCTCGATGCGATGCTCGAGATCGGACTTAACACGGTTCTCGTATCCAGAGTAAGTGTGAACGACGTACCAACGCTTAGACATGGTTTAGCCCCTCAATCCGGAGAACAGAGCAAGAGCCTCGCCAAAGCCAGCATCGAGCAGAGCGATGATGACGCCGACGACGACCAGAGAAGCGCAAACGACGACCGAGTAGTTCACGAGTTCCTTCTTATCGGGCCACGTGACACGCTTCATCTCGGACTTCACCGAAGCGAAATACTTCTTGGTGCGGGCGAAGAAACCAGGCTTCTCGTTCTTCTTAGACTTCGCAGCCTTCTCGCTCTTCTTGGCAACGGCCTTCTTGGCCTCAACCTTGGAGTTGGCGGCAGCTTTGTTGGCAGGTGCCGGCTGCTGAGCCTTCTTCTTGTTCTTCTTGTTGGCCATTTGGGTTACCTCCGCGCAATGCGCTTATACATGAGTAAACCGTAAGCCCCCAATTGGGAGCTTACGGAATAATGACTGGCACGCCAGGAAGGACTCGAACCCTCAACACTCGGTTTTGGAGACCGATGCTCTACCAATTGAACTACTGGCGTATGTGACTAGAGACTAGCGAGTCTCTTTGTGCAGCGTGTGGTGACGGCACCAGGGGCAATACTTCTTGATCTCCATACGATCAGGCATGTTCGACTTGTTCTTGGTGGTCGTATAGTTGCGGCGCTTGCACTCAGTGCACGCAAGAGTAACTAGAGTACGCATTTATCCTGAACCTTTCATTTCCGCCCCGTACGGGCACGAGTTGTTACTTTATCAGCTCTACGTAAGTGCTGTCAATGAAAACCTCGAATCAATTGGTTCTCGCTGGATCCATTCATATTTGGAACACATCAATGAAGCCAGCGAGATCTAATCGATCCCTCACGCTCGGCTTAAGGGTGAGCGAAGCGCAATCGACAGGGAATAAGCCCCGCGTAGAAAAGAACCCGGCACCCTAATAGTGCCGGGTTCTCTAAGTCAGCTATATCAAAGAGCTAATTTACTCAATGATTGTGGAGACGATGCCCGAACCGACGGTGTGGCCACCCTCGCGGATAGCGAAGCGCAGGCCCTCCTCCATGGCGATCGGGTGGATGAGGTCGCCCTCGATGGTGATGTGGTCACCAGGCATAGCCATCTCGGTGCCCTCGGGGAGCTTGACCGTACCGGTAACGTCGGTGGTACGGAAGTAGAACTGAGGACGATAACCATCGAAGAACGGGGTGTGACGGCCGCCCTCCTCCTTGGTCAGAACGTAGATCTCACCGGTGAACTTGGTGTGCGGGGTAACCGAACCGGGCTTGCAGAGAACCTGGCCGCGCTCGATGTCCTCGCGCTTGATGCCGCGGAGCAGCAGACCGACGTTATCGCCAGCCTCGCAGAAGTCCATGGACTTACGGAACATCTCGATACCGGTAACGACGGTGTTCTGGGTATCCTTGATGCCGACGATCTCGACGGGCTCGTTGAGCTTGAGCTCACCGCGCTCGACACGGCCGGTAGCAACGGTACCACGGCCGGAGATGGTCATAACGTCCTCAACGGCCATCAGGAACGGGAGGTCGTTGTTACGAGCAGGCGTCGGGATGTACTCGTCGACGGCCTTCATGAGCTCGCGGATAGCGTCCATCCACTTGGCGTCGCCCTCGAGAGCGCCCAGAGCGGAACCACGGATGACGGGGATGTCGTCGCCGGGGAAATCGTACTCGGAGAGGAGCTCACGGGTCTCCATCTCGACGAGGTCGATGAGCTCGTCATCGTCGACCATGTCGCACTTGTTCAGGAAGACGACGATGTAGGGAACGCCGACCTGACGGGCGAGCAGGATGTGCTCGCGGGTCTGAGCCATGGGGCCGTCGGTAGCGGCGATGACCAGGATAGCGCCGTCCATCTGAGCAGCACCGGAGATCATGTTCTTGACGTAGTCAGCGTGGCCCGGGCAGTCAACGTGAGCGTAGTGACGGGCAGCGGTCTCGTACTCAACGTGGGAGACGGAGATCGTGATGCCGCGCTCGCGCTCCTCGGGAGCCTTGTCGATGTTCTCGAACGCAGTGAAGTCAGCCTTGCAGCCCTCGGTCTCGGAGAGAACCTTGGTGATGGCAGCGGTCAGCGTGGTCTTGCCGTGGTCGACGTGACCAATGGTGCCGATGTTAACATGCGGCTTAGTGCGCTCAAACTTCTCTTTGGCCATAAAGCCCTCCTCTAAACAGGTCGTCCCCGGACGGGACTTTGCCTTTATACCATAGTGGCCTCTCAACATACTATTGAGAAGCCACCGTGTTACCTATGGTAGCGGTGACTGGATTCGAACCAGTGACGCCACGGGTATGAACCGTGTGCTCTAACCAACTGAGCTACACCGCCGGATGGAGCCTGCAACCAGACTTGAACTGGTGACCTCTTCGTTACCAACGAAGTGCTCTACCGACTGAGCTATACAGGCACTTGACGGGTGGGAGCTATAGGATTCGAACCTATGTAGGCAGAGCCAACGGGTTTACAGCCCGTCCCCATTAACCACTCGGGCAAACTCCCAATCGTTCAAGTATCCGCAGGTCCTTTGGTCTTTTGGACCGCCGCCCCCGCGAACGAAAAAGATAATACGATGCAACCTTGGGGGCTGTCAACGAAAACCTCTAGATACACGGTGCCGGGCGTATCTATATGCCTTTGACCTGCGTTTTTGTTGAGTTTAGATATGAAGGACGGTGGATTTCGCTACGCTGGTGGCATTTCCCAAGGGAACACTTTGGCACGGTGGAGTACGCCTACAGCATCGACCTTCGATAACGACCCTCTTGCACTATTACATAGGTCGCGATCGGACTTTTCCGGCACGATCGACCAGGATGACCGGGACCGGTCCGGCCTTTGTCTCGATCTGTAACATTTAGAGAACATTTTCTCCCCTATCTGTTACAGATCGAGATGTTTCGCAGAGACTCTGGCTTACGTCTCATTCTGTAACAGTACGAACGGTTTTCCGCCCCTTCGTGTTACAGATCGAGACATTTATCTATTCTCGCCTTACATCCACGACATCTGCCCAGTCAATAACGTCGTAGTCATCATCGCTTCGCCAGACGACACACTTGGGTCGTGAATCCGCTTGGGCTGCATCGTCCCTCGCCGCTTGTGGACGACTCGCAAAGAAGCGCCCAAGCTCAGCTCGCGGCAAGATAATCCCTTGCACGCTCCCGCCGCCCGCAAGACACACACGCGCCCAGCGACCAGCCTTTTCATATAAGAGCCAGTTGGCAACCTGCGAAGATCTGCCCTCAGGCACTTTATCCCCTGGAATATCAGGAACAAACATGGGGTCGACCTCCTCCAGTTGAGCAAAGCCCATCCCCTCCAAACGCGAACCAAGTTTTTCCTTAGCGTAACCGCTCAGCTCGCGCTTGATCATGCCTGCAATACGCCGGGCCATCCTACCATGGGGATCAAACCGGCTGCATCCGCGCTCATAGGCAGCCAGCGCATCCATAAGCACGTAGACCTCGCTCAAATTGAGCGGCAGCGCCAGCGGGTGTACCGAGGACCTGAATTCGCCGCGATACCCAAACTCCTCGGCCACGCACATGCCGCCGATACGCACGCCATCGCGAATCCTGGCACGACGCTCCCCCACCGCGTTCTTGCTGCACAGCAAAACGTTATAGGCGATGTCTTCCTGCGAGCGCTCTTCGTGGGAAACGGTGAGCATAATCAAGTCCGCCTCTTCACCGCCAATAAAGGAATCCTTGAGTTCGTAGCCCTTCATGCCTTTGTTAGACGGCTCAGCTGCAAGCAGCGCAAAAAGCTCGTGCACCTGATGGTAGAGCGCTAGGCGTCCCTCCAAATATGGACCATCGGGTCCATTTGCATACGCCTTGATATGCATCCGCAAGGCCCCCGTGTCGATGGGCGCTACCGCCATCTGGCTAATAGCATATCCCTCGCCTGGACGCGAAATCATATCGTTGAGCTCGACCGCATCTGGCATGTTTCTTTTTATGTACTGTCCAAGCAGCATTGGCGGCGCCCGCCTTTCTAATCTTTAACCTATCGATTTTTTCTCTTCGAGTCCATCTCAAGATAGCGTTGGATTTTGTCGAGCGACAAATTGGTCCGGCCCAGGGACTCTGCCGCCGTCAAAATCTTCTGTGCAAGATTTGATCCAAAGTAGTAAATCACATCTCCATTGGCGATGCGCTCAACGTATTCGTCTCCAATCTTATTAATAAGGGAGAAAAACTCGGGGCACAGCATGGGATAACGCTCAGCTATTTCCGTAATCCCCGCATGGCCAAAATCGGCAACGTCCTCGCACTGCCGCTCAAGATCTTCGATACCGTGGCCATTAAGGCCGCGCCCGCAGGAAAAAGCAAGGCCGCGAGACAGGGCAGTTTTGACGCGTTGCCCCTGCTCGTCCGATAGCTTTCCACCCAGCAGAGCTCGCATCATGATCTGGCAGCAAGCGTACGTAGGTCGATAGAGAAAATCGACTCGCGCATCACTGGGCATATCGCGATCGCTGCTCAGAGGAAAGCAGCCGTCTTCTCGTTGAGACTCGAGAATGACTTCGAGGGACTCGCGCCAATCCGGATCGTCATCCAAACCATAATCGCGAAAATAGCGCAGCAGCTGCACCTGCATATCTATGACACAAGTACTGACGATCGGCTTACCTGTTGCCCTGTTCCTGCCGGCAATGTCGCAAAGAGGGTAAATCATGGTCTTCTTCCTTTCCATAGACCTGATGTCAGCGATTCCGTTTCGCTGACCTTGTTGATTCCATTCTCTTTTGCGGGGCCATATCAGACGACCAAGCAGTGCTTGGTTATTGCAGGTGACGGGAAAATGGAGCCAGACCACGTAGGCGCCTACCTAAAAAGAAACGGGCCCTGTCCCACAAGGGAACAGAGCCCGAAACTCTCATGGAGCCAGTGACAGGAATCGAACCTGCAACCCACTGATTACAAATCAGTTGCGCTACCGTTGCGCCACACTGGCACACTTGGCGCTTTCGCGCGAAGCCTGTTAAGAATAATGGAATTGCGGACGGGGCGCAACAGGCCCTTTGACCGACCACATCTCAAAACTATTCGTCAGAACGAATAGTTTTTATTACAATGAAGAAGATAAAACTATTCGTTCTGGCGAAGGGTTTCGCGATGTTGACCACGAAGGAAGCTGCAGAGCTACTCGACATCACCCCGCGCAGGGTGCAAGAGCTCATAAAAAACGGAGCGCTTGAGGCACGCAAGGCTTCTGGTGTATGGCTCATCGACAAAGACAGCGTCAACGCACGACTCCGCTCCGTGACCAAAACGGGGGGACGCCCCCGTCGAGGCCATGGAAAAAGCGAGATTACGTTTACCCTCATGAACCGCACGCACGAAGTCGCCCAGCTGGTCTACAGCACATCGCGAAAAGACTTTACCCACATCGGTGCCGACATCGATTACATCCACGCCCCTATTGGAGTACTTGGCCCCAATAGTCCCGTGTCGCTCGACTCTTTCCGCATTTGGTGGCGAGGCCGCGGTATCCCGCTCGCACGCATTGGACTAGCCTCCCTGCTTGCAGAAGCCGCAGTCGATGTTCCCGATGAACTCATCCAGCGAAATCTTGGCCTCTCCTTATCCGACCAGTATTGGATTAGGCCCCAAGACTCCGGTCTCGCGTGGGAGGATATCAATTTCTTCAATAATGCTTTTGACGACGTCTCTCTGTCCATCGCGCCCTTCGCCCCAGAGGGCAAGGCGGCTGCCGCAAAGCCCGACAACACCTCGGACGGCAATCTTCAAAAGTACTGGACATGCGAGGGTGACCGTCGAATCCTCCACAAGGCAGGTGCGCATCTAAACCAGGAACCCTATAACGAGATGGTGGCGACCGCACTTCACCGTCGCATCCTAAACGCTTGCGATTATGTACCCTATTCGCTCGAAGGCGCGGGTACTTCTGCCTTGAGCACATGCAACGTCTTCTTAACTGACGAAGAAGAATATGTCCCTGCGTTCTATGTAAACCAGCATGCAAATGCAGACGAGCGACTAACCGATTACGAACGGTATGTAGCAAACTGCGAGGAGCTTGGAGCGACAGATATAAAAGGCGCCCTTGACCGCATGATCGTATGCGATGACATCATTGCTAACTACGATCGTCATTGGCGCAACTTCGGCCTCGTGCGAAACGTCAACTCACTGGTCTGCAGACCAGCCCCCATCTTCGATTCGGGCTCATCACTCTGGTGCAACATATCACTAGAGGAGCTTAGGGCGGGAGAGCACAGTTTTACCAGTGCACAATTTCATTCAAGCCCCGCCAAACAAATGTTGCTCGTCGAGGACATGGGCTGGTTTGACGGCAACAAGCTCGAGGGTTTCGTTGACGAGGCAATCGAAATCCTATCCAAAAACGACGCTCTTACAGCAAGACTGCCTTATCTAAAAGAGGCGCTAACATGGCGCCTCGAAAGAATGATCGACATCGCTGAATGGAGTTAGCGAGACAGCATCGCTCCGCCAACTCCCCTACCTCCCGCGCAGAGCCTTGAGCTTGGCCAGTGCCTCGGGGCTCAGGCGGCTGCCCAGGGTCATCTTGATCTGCGGAGCTTCCTCTGCCTCGTGAACGTCGTTATCGATCTGTTTGATCTCGTCCACCAGCATGCGGCTCGAGATACGCGTGACGCCCTTGCCCATGACGACGGCCTGGATTGTGCCGTCGCTCGATACCACGGAGCACGCGCGGCCCTCCTCACGTGCCTCGATGCAGAGCTTCTGCACCACGGTATCGGCAGAGACGCCCGTCGGCGAAAACTCGATGCGCACGCCGCGGGCCGGCAGGTTGGGGCGCTCGCTGGAGATATTGCCCGCGCCGTCGAACACGATCACGGCCTCATAGCGGCCCTGGGCAAAGGCGGCGACGTCGTTGATGAGGGCGGTGCGCGCCATATCGTGAACGTCGCTGGAATACGGGTCGTCGGAATGGTCGTACACGAGTTTTTCGTAGCGCGGCGTGCAGTGAATCACGTTGTAGCCGTCGACCACTAACAGCTCGGGCTTATTGGAGTGCACCGTCGAGACCGGATCGGCGATGGCCTGCGCAAACGCATTGCCGCCCACACCATAGGTCGCGGCCGAGACAATCGGCTTGGCCGAGCCTTCGCCAAAACGCTTGGCCTTGGACTTGGCGCGGTTCTTCTTGGACATGCGCTACTCCTCCCCCATGAGCTCGCCGGCGTTGCGACGTAACCACTCAAAGCATAGCGCCGTCGTTGCCTGGGCAACGTTGAGGCTCTCGGTCATGCCGCGCTGGGGAAGCTTGGTCAAAAAGTCGCATTTCTCGAGCACCAGGCGCGAGATGCCATCGCCCTCGGACCCCATGACGAGCGCCACGCGACCCTCGAAGGGAGTATCCCAGCAACTGCCTTCGGCGTGCTCGGAGGCACCGCCCACCCAAAAGCCAGCGGCCTTGAGGTCATCGAGTGCACGGGCGATATTGGGAACCTGCGCAATGGGCAGGTGCATGACGGCGCCGGCTGAGGTCTTGTAGCTGCCCACGGTCACGCCGGCGGCACGCTTGTTGGCGATGACGACGCCCGCAGCGCCCACGACCTCGGCGGAGCGCACGATGGCGCCAAAGTTACCGTCGTCAGTCACATGGTCGAGCACGATGACGAGCGCCGGACCGTCACCCGCGCGGTCGAGGATATCGGCGACATCGGCATAGGGGAAGTTGCCAACCTCGAGCGCGATGCCCTGGTGAGCGCCATGGCTCGACAGTGCGTCGAGCTGTGCACGCGGCACATACTTAATGCGGACACCAGCGGCATTGAGGTCGTCGACCAGGCGCGACAAGGCGGCATCGCGCTCCCCGCCCTCGGCAATGAGCGCGCACTTGATGGGAAAACCAGTGCGCAGCGCCTCGGCGGCAGCACGACGACCTTCGATAAACTCGCCCTTGGGAGCCTGGACAGCGTCGCGGTTGCGATCGCGCTGCGGACGCGCAGCCTGGGCGCGATCGCGCTGGCCCTTGGGAGCGGCAGCGCGATCATTGCGGCGAATCGGACGCGAGCCAGAAGCAGCCTGCT
>UQUD01000019.1 GCA_900544225.1 uncultured Collinsella sp. | reverse complement strand
CCGCGATGCGGTCGGCCACGGCGTGCCACTCGCGCGAGAGCTGCGGCACCACGCCGGCAAAGGCGATCGCGTCGACCGCGTCGAGCGAAAGGCCGTACATCTTAAAGAAACCCATCAGGCGCACGTGGATCTCGTCGGCGGTATAGGAGCGGTCGGTGGGCATGCGCCACGACTGCACCAGCTCGTCTCCGTCAAACAGGCCCATGGCCGTCTGCGTGTTTCCCATATCGATAGCGAGCAGCATGTCTACTCCCGGTGTTGGCATAAAAGGACGCGCACCATTGTATACGCGCCGTCGACGGCGCTCGGCTGCGATTCGGTTACAGTGATATGGGCTGAGGGGTTTAAATATGAAGGAATTATGCTCTACGAGATTTTCCTTGCCGTTTACCGAACTCCCACGTAATATTCTTTCTTGCGCACATGAAGCGCCCAGACATTGCGGGGTGGAGCAGTCTGGTAGCTCGCCGGGCTCATAACCCGGAGGTCGTAGGTTCAAATCCTGCCCCCGCGACCAAGAACTTGCAGCTCGTCGGTCAAGCCGGCGAGCTTTTTTGTTATTCCGGGACCGTGTTTTCGGTCCAATTTTCGGCCTCTCAACAGAATCTCGATTTGTAACATCTAGACCCGATTTGGGCGGCTAGGTGTTACAGATCGAGATATGCCGGCGGTTTGGGCCGCGTTTGTCTAAATCTGTAACACGAGGGACGGATTTTGCCGGGCAGCTGTTACAGATTGAGATTTTCTAGCAGGCGGGTTTGATTTGTCTCGATCTGTAACACGAGGGACGGTTTTTGCCGAGTAACTGTTACAGATTGAGATCTTTCGGCAGGCTAGATTGGTTTGTCTCGATCTGTAACAGGTGGGGGTCAAAAGTGGGCCTAGCTGTTACAGATCTAGATTGTTGAGGATGGGTTGAGAGGAACGTCTTGATCTGTAACAGCAAGACCCGGTTTTGCCGAGTAACTGTTACAGATTGAGACAAACCGACGGGCCGCCCCGTCCCATCCACCTGCCGTCACCTGATATTCGCCGATTTTCGTTGTGCCGCCGTGCTCTCATGCCATATCCTCTAGACAACTACGCGGCACCATCGCCGCCGCGCCTACAAGAGAGGAATGTCCATGACCGCACCTGCATCCAAACTGCTCCAGCCCATTACGGTTGGCCCCCTTGAGCTCAAGAACCGCATTATGTTCCCGCCGCTGACCACCGGCTACGAGGAGCGCGACGGCTCCATTGGCGAGCGCAGCCTGGCTTTTTACGAGCGCCTGGCCCGTGGCGGCGTGAGCTACATCGTCATCGGCGACGTCGCTCCCGTTATGACCGCGAGCCCCACGCCCAAGCTGGCGACTGACGCCCAGATCCCCACGTTTAAGGCGCTGGCCGACGCCGTCCACAAGCACGGTGCCAAGGTCGCGCTGCAGCTGTTCCACCCCGAGTACGACGTGCCCGGCGTCGGCCGCATGGTCATGGGATCCATGGCCGCCGCCAAGGCCGCGCAGGAAGCCAAGGCCGCCGGTGACGAGGAGACCTTTGCCGCCAAGATGGCCGAGTCCAACGAGATCCGCAAGCAGGCCTATGCCAAGCTGCACCACGATATGCAGCACTTCGTGAACGAGGCGAGCGTAGAGCAGCTCACCCAGATCAAGGAGGCTATCGCTGCCTCGGCCGCTCGCGCGCAGCAGGCCGGAATCGACGCCATCGAGGTCCACGGCGACCGCCTGGTGGGTTCGCTGTGCTCGGCCATCCTCAACAAGCGCACCGACGAGTACGGTGGCTCGTTCGAGAACCGCGTTCGCTATGCGCTCGAGGTCGTCGCTGCCATTAAGGAAGCCGCGCCGCAGCTGATGGTGGAGTACAAGCTCCCTGTGATTATGGAGAACCCCGACGGCACGCCGCGCGGCAAGGGCGGCCTGCAGCCCGACGAGGCCTGCGAGTTTGCCAAGCTGCTCGAGGGCGCGGGCATCGACATGATCCAGGTTGCACAGGCAAACCACACCGGCAACATGGGCGACACCATTCCGCCCATGGGCGCCATGCCCTACAACTGGACGCTGCCCGTGGCCGAGCGCGTCAAGGCCCTGGTCTCCGTGCCGGTGGCAACCGTCGGCCGCGTGGTTTCGGTCGAGGCCGGCGAGAAGATCCTGGAGGATGGCTCTGCCGACATCATCGCCTATGGCCGCTCGCTCATGTGCGACCCCGACATTGCGCTGAAGGCCGCCACGGGCGAGCCCATCCGCGAGTGCCTCAACTGCAACAAGGGCTGCGTCGATGCGATTCAAAACCGCAAGTACATCTCGTGCGTGCTCAATGCCGAGAACGGCGACGAGGCGACCATCGCCATTAAGCCGGGCGAGGGCGACAAGAAGATCGCCGTGGTGGGCGGCGGTATCGCCGGCCTGGAGGCTGCACGCGTGGCGGCCAAGCGCGGCTACGATGTGACCGTCTACGAGGCGAGCGATCATCTGGGTGGCCAGATCGTGCTGGCGGCAGCACCCCCGCGCAAGGACGAGATCATGCGCTCCGTTGAGTACTACGAGAAGATTCTGCCCGGCCTGGGCGTGAAGGTTGAGCTCAACCATGCCGCTACCGCTGAGGACCTCAACGCCGCCGACGCCGCGATTGTGGCCGTGGGCGCGCACGACGTGGTCATCCCCGTTCCGGGTGCCGACTCGGAGAAGGTCGTCTCGAGCTGGGACGTGCTGGCCGGCAAGGTGGAGCTTACGGGCCGCGTCACCGTCATTGGCGGCGGCCTGGTGGGCACCGAGACTGCCGAGTACCTGCTGCAGCACGGCTGCGAGGTGGCGATCGTGGAGATGCTCGATAAGATTGCCGCGGGCGAGTCCGAGACCATTCTGCCGCTGATTATGAGCGACTTTGCCGAGCATAACGTGGAGCAGCATGTTAAGACCCGCCTGACCGCCATTACCGACGAGGGCGTGGAGGCTGCTCGCACCGCCGAAGATGGTGCCGAGGAGCCGGTGAAGATCGCCTGCGATTACGTGGTGATGGCCGTGGGCTCCAAGGCCAACGCGTTTGATCTGGACGGCGTGACGGTGCCCGTGACCTGCGTGGGCGACTGCTCGGGCGAGCGCACCGTCGACATCGCGAGCGCCATTCGCACGGCGTATCACGCGGCCAACGAGCTGTAGCCGAGAAAGCCATCGCGTATTGAGTGGACGGGGAGTGCCGTATCGGTGCTCCCCGTCTTTTTGCCAATAAGAGATGCCCCTGACCAGCGGGTTCAGAAAATCCGAATCTTGAGCACCCGAAAATCCGAATCCTCAGAACATGAAAATCCGAATCGCTAACACCCGAAAATCCGAATTTGGTGCAAGGGGATTGGCGCAAGTGGTCATGTTTGTTTGCGCCATGTTGGCACGAAGTAACCTGACCACTTGCACCAAGGGTTTGACTTTTAAGACATCATTAAGGTTTGCGTTGTGGAGCAAACCGCAGGCCAATGCTATTCTTTTACCTTATCGTATGGTGTTGTATTCTGCCTGAATTCTCCTCCTGCGAACAACAGATAAACGCGACCGAGCGGAAAAGGATGGCAAGCCCGCAAGCAGGGCAAACGTAAGCGATGAGTGGCATGGACCGACATAGCGAGCTCCAGCAGCACATGACAGCGGCCGAGTACCGCCAAGCTGCCGACGAGCACGTGCGGACCCTCAAGGATTTCTGGAAGGATTTCCTGGTGAGCGGTCTGTTTGTGCTGGCCGCCATCGTTGCCATCTTTGCATGCCTGGCCTGGTTTGCCGCAAATAACCGAGTGAGCGCCACGGGGAGTACGATCGGGGCGAAGGCGGGGCGGTACACGCTGACCGCCGCGGGCGAGGGTGAGTCCGGCGCACACGTGGGCTATTACGAGCGCACGGACGCCGAAAAGCAAAACATCACGAGGCTCGATACGACGGACGCCATGACGGTAACGCTGGAATCCAACCTCAACAACGAGTCCGCCGGCTCTCTGTATCCGGGTGCCCGAGGTAAGATTACGTTTACGGTGAAGCCGCTGGTGAGTGACCTGGACGGGGTCACGATCAATCTGTCGCGCTTGCTTAAGGTCACGAACATTGTTGGCGTTGTTGGGGACGGAGGAACGCTGGCGCCCGAGGCAGAGGCACTCCTTGGCTTGATCAAAGGCCATGTACTGTTCTTTACGAGCTGCGAGAACGGGTATTACTCGGGGCGCGTGACGAACAGCCAAATCACGATTCCAAAGAGCAGTTTTTGCGAGGGCGGGAACGAGGCTAAACCGACGAACCAGTCTGTTCCCGTCACGCTGTACTGGGTATGGCCGGAGTACTTTCAGAACTTCGTCCTTACCGGCAACACGAATTACTACAAGAATCTGTTTGCGGCGGCGGGCGACGCAAAGTCTGACTACGGCGCTCTGCAGGCGGACATGAACGAGCATAAAGCGAACTACTTCTATGGCGCGGCAAACGGCACAAGTGCTGTCAACGCCCCCTTGGTTTCGTCTAGCATGTCCTTCAGCGACACCGCCATCTGCTCGGCGCTGTACAACAATGCCGACGAGCAGATCGGCAATAAGGTCAAATACATCCAACTTAGAATTAGCGCTCAGGAGGGCGTGAGCTCATGAGCACCATGCAAACGCGCCTCGGCGATGCCCGCAATTGGATAGAAAACCACCGCGCACAGGCCCTTGCGGTCCTGATATTGCTGGCGGCAATCGCTCTTATCATCGGCTTGTCGCTCTCGTGGTTTGTGGGCAGCAAAAGTCTGTCTACGGTGGGCAAGATCCAAACGCCCGCGCAGCTTAAGATCATGGGTCCCAACCAGACGAGCATCGAGCCCATCGAGATTTCGTATGACGAGTCACGCGGCGATGAGAAGAAAGACGACGGCACCGTGACCGTTCGTCGCGCGTTTTGCGTGCAGAGTGACAATGGCGATCCCGCTGCCGGCGGTCAAGCGTTTGAGCTGCAGGTGGCAAATACCACGAATATCACGGGGCTGACAATCAACGTGTATCACGTGACGGTCAACGAATCGTCGGCAACGAAGGGAGATGTGGTCGGCCTCGACGGGCTCAACCGCACCTACTCATGGAGCAAGAAGAGCAGCACCCCGATTAAGTTCGCTTTTATCAACTCCGCGGACGGGACAAATGCGTTGGCTAAAGAGCTTGAGAAAAACGATCCAACGTACGGCTCGTACGTGAATGTCCAGAAAAACGCCTGTCCGCTGTATCGGTACCACGTGTTCCAAAAAGACGATCTAGACGGTTGGAATGGCACGAAAGCCAACGATGCCACCAACTTTATTGTTGAGTGCACGTGGAACGCGGATGGCGTAACCGTGGGTGGTGCCAAGGTCTCAAACGTCAAAGAGACCGACATGGTTTATCTAATCGCTCGCGGCATGAGCGGCACTAATAACTAATAAGTAGGAAGGGAGGGGTGCCAGATGCGGAAAGACAAGAACGAGCAAAATGAAATCGCGAGGCCTGTTGGCAAGCACTTTGCACAGGTTGATGATTCTAAGGCAGAGCCTTGCTGCGCGGAGACGGCGGCCCCTGCTTTCAAAGTGCGTAAACGCCTATGGGCAGTTGCGGTGCTGCTGTGTGCCGTCGCGATTGCGACGGGTACCTACCTTACCTACACGGCCTTTTTGGCGGGCGACTTTCTTAAGTCGGTTGCTGTTTCGGGCACGTCGCAGGCGCTGTTTGCCTCGGACATGCTTACGGGCTACACGAATGAGACGCTGAATGACGAGGGTATTGCCGTCCGAAGCGTCATCGCCGACACGAGTGGGGAAAAATGCTCTTTTACCTTTCGCATTTACAACCATCTGCTGGGCGACAAGAACAAGGTCAACGACAAGGACGTTAACGCGACGCTGAGCGTGACGGCGACGGGTACGACGAAAGCTTGGAGCATAAGCGGTGAGCCTGCGCTGACGGCGAACGGCACGGTCGGCCTTTCCTTCCCTGCCAACAGGGCAACCATGTATACCTATAAGGTTACGTTTTCCAAGGCGGACCTCAACAAAGCATCCTTCACCGTTAAGGCCCAGGTCGGCCCCAATAGTCCTGGCACCAACCTAAAATGGCTCGCCGCCAAGATTGCGCCTTCCGAGCGTGCAGAGGTGACGGCTTCGGGCGTTTCGGGCGAGTGGGTCGACGAGAACTCGGATACCGGCGCTTTTGACGCCTACAACTATCGTGTGACGGTTACGGGCGTTACGACTAAGGTAAAGCTTACGTGGGGAAGCGGGGTCGAGCTCGATCCGTTCTTTAAGCAGAACCACGAGAACGTTGACGTGCAGAAAACCGTCAACGGCGGCTCGGTCGAATATGATGCATCTCCCGGCTCGGAAATTATTACCTTTTACCGAGCGGGCACCGGTAAGCCGACCGGCTGGGATGCCGACGACATCAAAGTTACGTGTTCGGCCGCACAGAACTAGCCGAAGCGATCCGCAAGCATAGATTTTGAGACCCCACGCGGGGCATGAGATAGAACGAGGTAGGATCAGATGAGAACGGCAAAGCGCATAACAACCGCATGCCTGACTGCGATCATGATTTTCCAGGCGCTCGCGCCTTCCACAGAGGTGTTCGCGCAAGAGCTCGACGCCGTTATGGAGGCGTCCGTCTCCGCCGCGCGCGCCGCGGGCAATACTGCCCGCTCCGTACAGGATGCCGTGGCCACCTCGCTGCAAGATGCTGACCAGGCTGCATCTGATGATGCCGCGACGACTCCGGGCGCCGATGCGGGCGCCACCGAGGGCGGCGACGGTTCTACCAACGCTGGCGAATCGCAGGACTCCACGACCGATGGAACCACTAACGGCGATACCCCAACGGAGGGCGACGCATCCCAAGACGATGCGGCTGCCGATGAGGGCGCCGCCGACGAAGATCAGGCGGATGACGCGGACACAGATGCGGCTGCGCAGGCTAGCACCGACCCCGCCATCAAGACCGCTGGTGAGCTTGATGGCGCGCTGGTCGACGGCAAGGTCACCGTGAACGACGCTGGCGAGGTCACGGCCATCACCTTCGGATCCAACGCCGACCTTATCGCCATCTCCAACACCGACCCCGCCATCTACCAGAACGCGAGCATCTCCAAGACCGGCTTGAGCGGCGTCGACTTCGACGTGTGCGGCGCGCAGGCCGTGGGCGACCTGGGCAATCTCGCGTTCCAGGGGTTCGGCAGCGATGCCCACCCCTTCAAGGGTACGCTCGACCTGGGCGGCAGGTCCCTTACCGCCAACAAGACGCTCTTCAACAACATCGAGCTCAACGATAACAACGGCACCGTAAAGCTCACCTGGAAGGGCACCGATGCTCAGCCCATCGTGGCCGCAAAGGTCACGGGCGCGGGCAAGACGCTCAGCGCTGCCATTACCGTAGACAAGCCCGAGAGCGGCGATACGAGCGTCGTCAAGCTCACTTCGCCGCTCGTGGGTGAGGTTACGGGCGAGCTCACGCTTGACGCCACGTATTCGACAAGCGCGAATAGCCCCCTGGCGATTGGCATGCAATCGTCCACGGGCAATCTGGGCCTACTCGCGAACACCCTTACTGCAGGCGCATCTCTTACGATCGCGGGGCTGAATGGCCTGCCGAAGAGCTTCAACGGCACCCCCACCATCGATGCTACGGGCGCTGGTGCCAATGCCGGCGGCCTTATTGGCGAGGCAGGCGAGGGGGCTGCCGTCACCCTTGCTTCGAATGTCGATGTTTCGGCACTGAGCGTCGCGGGTAATAATGCGGCGGGCGGCCTTATCGGTAAGGCGACCAGGCTTACGCTTGCCGTAGATACGGACAACAGCGGAAAAGATGCCTCGGGCAAGGATATCAGTATCAAGCCAGCGCACTCGGTTGGGTCGTCATCAGCCGGTACGTATGCCGGCGGCCTTATCGGTGACGCCTCGTTTGCCAGCGATTTCACTATCGAGAATGGCACCTTCGATTTTGGCGAGGGCGTGGCGCTCAGTGTGGCCAACACGACCGCCGCCCCCTCTGTCGGTGGCCTGTTCGGCGTGCTCGACATCTCGAACGGCGATGTGACCGTAAACGGCGGATTGTATAAAAGCACGCTGCAAAACGGCGCGGACAACAGCAACAACAACGGCGTGCGCGGGAACTACGGCGGCTTGGTGGGCAAGCTGTGGGGCCAGAAATACGGCGACGCACTGCACGCGTTCACGGTGAAGGGTGGCGCTGAGGTGTCGTTTGGCGTGGGCTCTAACGGCAAGCTCGCGTATGCGGGCGGCCTGGTAGGCTACCTTGGTGAAGGCGGCGGGAGCGACAATGTGTCCGCCGTGGTCATCAGTGGCGCAGCGGTGACGTGTGCAACCTCGGGCTACGCCAGCAACAACGGCAAATACGGCGGCGCCGTGGGCGTCGTGGACACCAAAAACGTGCTGGAAGTGCGCGGCCTAACGGTCAAAACCGCCAGCGGCGCTACCATCGGCGGCACAAACGGCGGCTTTGCCGGAGTCGTTGGGTCGTCGTGGCTCGGCATCGTCAAGTTCAGCGGTATCACCGACCTGTCGGATGCCGCCTTCGTGGAAAATGATCACACCGCGCAGCTGATTTATGAGAACTTCAATTCACTGTTTTTTGCTGCCGGTAGCGGAAGCGACAGAGGTGCCACCGTAGGCGGTACCACGGAATGGCAATACAAGCGTCCCTCTAAGCCGGTCAAGATCGATGACATCTACAGCTACGGCCAGGTTATTCGCCTGGGTGATAGTTTTATTACGCTGAACCCGACGACACACGAGCTGACTCTACCGGCACCGTTGGAACTGACTAACGGCGTCTATGCTCTAGCCTCGCTTGAGGATTTCGCCAAGCTTGCGATTACCTGGCAAACCAACGGCTACTACTCAATGGTCGAAGGCGTTACCGAAAACAATCTGAATGGTTTAAAGTCCTCGACCATTACGGTGAACGGCACAATTGACCTCAAGGGTACAGGCCTGACGGGCTTCACTCAGGACCGCGCAAACGACTCGCAAGTTTTCTCGGGTACGTTGAACGGCGGCGGCACGATCAAGCTTGCTGTCGGTGAGCCTTACGGCATGCGCGGGAACGCCCCTCTGGGCGCCGACGACATCAGTGCCGGCAACGGAAAAATCTACCGTCACGGCCGCCTGGGCTTGTTCGCAGCAATCAACGGCGCAGCCGCCAACAGCGAGACTGTCTCCAACGTCACCATCGCTGGCTCCATGAGGTTCGATAACGGCTCGGCAATCGAGGCTGGATCGCTTGCGGGCGCCATTGCGGGTGGTCTGACGCTGTCTGGCGCAACGTGCGAAACGAATATCGCATGCGATGATACGTTCACCAACGATGTGAACATTGGTGGTATTGCAGGCAGCGTGTCGGCAGCTTCTACGGTTACGTTTAGGGACAGTAGCAAGGCTCAAGCGAGCATCACTGCAACTAAAACGCTTAATGGCAACAGCCGTATTGGCGGCGCCATCGGCTATGTGGGCAATTATGTCTCGACATTCAACGTTACGGGCCTTGAGGTCAGCGGAAAAATCGAGACCGGCAATTGCACCAGCGGCAAGATTGCCCAGGTCGGCGGTCTTATCGGCTGCATCGCACAGAGCACCTATGGGGCTGATGGGGCAATAGCCAACTCGGCCAAAAAGGACGTTAACATTACGGGCCTTTCGTTCAACTCGTTCAAGATGGGAGTCGGAAAGAACGGCGATAAGCTCAATGGCGTGGGCGGTCTCTTGGGTTATAGCTGGGGCAACGCGGTCGTAACTATCGGAGATGACAACATTAACAAGAGTGAAAACTCCTATGCTTTGAAAACGACCAACGCTTCTATAATCGCGACTGTGGATGATTCCAAGGAGCTTGGCGGCCTTGTATACGCAGCCAGCGGTCACTGGATTATCAACAACTACGCCATCGATCTCTCGGGCACAAAGATTAATGCAGGCGCCGCTCAGACGCTCGGCGTTCTAGTTTGCCGCGGCTGCAAGGTGGATGATAAGACGACATATGGCGTCGAGAGCTACCTAGGCCTGTACTTGGAGGACAGGGCTTATTGGGATACCGCCTATAGGGTGCCCACCGGCGAGGGGGCCATCGTTGCGTCGGGCGTAACGTCCTTCGATGAATGGGTTGGCAGCGGTGTAAAACCAAACAACGGCAGCAAGCTCATGGACGCCGACTGGAACACGGTCGTTTCGCTACACACACAGAAAAACAAGCTGGACATGGACGGCGATTCCACAAAAGACAACAGCTACCATAATCGCTCGTCTTTCGGTCGAAGCCAGAATACGAACGGCAATACCCGCTACTTCTACAACCTCGACATAGCCTCTAAGAATTGTGGAGGCGGCTTTAGTGGCAGTCAAATCGATACAGCGGACAAGCTGCTCTTATGGTCTGCTTTCTGCTATGCTCCCGCCGGTATTCGTTCGACAATCGTTCCCGATGGTACGACAGGGCTCGATGATTCCATAACCATAACGGGCACAATCGATTTGGCCGGCTACAGCTACTATCCCACTCAACCGATCGGAGAGGTGACGGTTAATAATGCGGCCATCACCTTCTACTACTCCAAGATCAAGGCCGAGCAGAATGGCAACAAGCTAAACTCCGATGCCACCCAGCACGAGAACATGCACTGCGGTCTTTTTCAAACGGTGGCAGACGGCGATCTCACAGTAAGCAACGTCACTTTGGGTGGTACCGTTGGGCCCGTTATCAATGACGGAAAGAGCTCTACTGACGCTATTGGCGCGGGCGGAAGCTCATCGGGCGCGCTCGTGTGCCGCTACGTGTATGGGTCCAGCGACGGCAATGGCACCAAGATTAGAAAGATCTCAATTGATGATCTTACACTCAACAATCTGATTGTCGACGGCGCCAACAGCGCCACGGACGCTAACGCCTATATGCCTCTGCTCATCAACGAGATGCAGAAGTACGTGAGCCTGAACGCGAAGAATATCAAGACTACTGGGTACACGAGTGGCACCAAGGCGGCTACGTCGCTGTTCGGAAAGCTTGGTGTAGGCAGTGAGGCCGATCAGGTGACGGCGAAGTTTGAGCAAATCAGCTTGCCCAGCCAAGAGAACAATACGATCTTCACCCATGCGAGCCTGCTGGAGAGTTTTGGCTACGGAAGCACGAGCACGGGCTCTGCGGACTACACCTTTACTAAGGCCGATGGCGATGCGGGCAAGGTGACCTACGGATCCGAGATTGATGGGAGTACGGAGTACCCGGGCAAGCAGCTTTGGTATTACGACGAAGCGACGTATGGTGCCGTGAGCGGCTATGTGACGGTTGATGGTAAGAAGGACGGTGACGTCAGGCCTTGGTTCGGTGACTACCTTCCTTATGTTTACAAGGGAAAAGCCGCCGAGGATGGCGTCCAGTATCACGAAATTAAAGTCAACCAGCGCATTCCAAAGCTGGTAATGGGATGTGGTACCTACGGCGATCCTTATTCCGTCACAAACGCGGCGGAGATGAATGCCATTGCCAACTACATTAATAACATGACGGCGCTTGACGGCTGGGAGGTCACCATTGTCGCCGACCAGGGTAGGCTCTGCACTCGCCGCAGCAGCGATCACTCGACCGACAATGAGGTTACGTACGTCTACAAGCAGGCGAACGGTACCGATAATAAATGGGAGAAGAAGACCGGAGACGCGTCGACCAATTCCCCGCAGACGCTGAGCGACGAAACCATGCACCGCTATATGCAGAGCGCGTATTACAGCATCGAGCCTACTGAGGGCAATACGATTACTCTCGACGGCGCATCGTTTGGCGGTTTTGGAAATAGGGCCAACCCGTTTAGGGGCGTCATCGTTGGCAACTTTGGCAGTGATAATAAAAACGCAACCATCAAGATAGAGAATAACGAGGGTTCGCTTCGCGGCCTTATTCCCTATAGTTACGGCAGCGTGGTGCGCGATCTGAATATTCGCTATGTGAACGCGTCGGCGACTATTACTTATTCTGCCAAGGATGCCGACGGCGTTCCGACGGCGTTTTTCGGTGGCGTTGTCGGCTGCATCCTTGGTGGCGATAACATTATCGATGGCGTGGTCGTTAATGGGACGACGGCCGAAAACCCTACAACGGGATTTACCGTCACGGGCGGTGGCGACAAGCCGCATCTTGTTCCCATTGGTGGCTACGTCGGTGCCATTGCGGGTGGCGGCGTGATTTTCCGCAATATGGACAAAAGCGGAAAATCTTCCTGGCGTGCTGGAACTGGTGACAAATCTCGTGGTCTGGGAAAGGGCAACTTTGATCTCTACAACAATCCCTACGTCGGTCGCGTGATTGATGGCTATGCCTTTAGCGAGGGCTGTAAGGTTGAAAACGGTAACGCTAACTACCAGATTAACGAGCTCACAAAAAAAGGAACCCCCTGTGTCACCACCACGGGCACCGACAACAAGTACCTCGGCACTAACGCCGAGGCTCCTGTGACCATGGTGAAAAACGCCCAGGGCCTTTTGGTGCTCTCGGCCATCATCAGCTCGGGTGCGGGTGCTGGCGCGGCACATACCAACTACTCCAATAATGGCGTGTTCCGCGGTTCCAAGGCTTACTGGGGCAGCGATTCGCAAGACCCGGCGATATGCGGCTACCTGTTTGGCAACAAGGAATATGGCAAGGTACGGAATGCTAACTACGCAAATGTGGGCAAGCCTGAGAGTGCTGCCGGCGATTTCGAAATCGCCAAAAACGACGACCAGAAGGCCCCCGGCAAGCAGGGGTGGCACGGCCCGCTCGACCATGATGACGATGTAAATTCGCCCTACCTGGTGGCGTCCTACGCTGCCGACTACCAAACGGGCTATGTGTGCGCGTCGAAATCGATCGGCATGAGCTTGGAGTTCAAGCAGGGCGACACCTACGATATGACCGACTACGGCACGGGGTACGTGGGCCTAAACGGCCGCTACTATTCCAATGCCTGCAATTCGAACCAGCCGGGCACCGACCGCGACCGTATTACGCCGCACGTAGCCACGATCGACGGTAACGGCGCCACCATCACGGTGGGTACCGAAGGCACCGCCTACGGCGTCGTCGAATACGCCGACGACGACTATAAGGTCTCGGGCGTGGGTGGTCTATTCAGCACCGTGATGTTCACCTCCACCAATGTGGGGCAGAGCGTCACCGCGAACGACGGCGCGCAGGTCAAAGACCTCACCTTTAGCAACTGCAACGTAGCGCTCACCTATATCGACACCAACGGCGAAGCCAAACCAGGAGAGGCGCCGAACGACCTTACCGGTGCCGGCCTTTTGGCGGGTGCAACGGCCAACTACGACGACGGCACGTGCGGCATCTACCGCAACGTGCAGATGAAGAACTGCACCGTGTCGGGCGCAAAGAGCGTAGGAGGGCTTCTTGGCAGCTCGGGCCGCGCCAGACGAACTACGAGCGAAGACAGAACCTATATGGTCGAGTTCGGGGACGGGTGGGGCCCCGCGTATCTCTATGACTGCTCATACACTGGCCTTAACGTCACGGGCGAGAAGAATGTCGGTGGCTATGTGGGTACGGTCGCCTCGGCGTGCGGTGTGTGGACAACCGCAGGCACAGGGGTGAGCGAAAGGACCGTTGGCAAAAACTCGACCATAACTGCCACAGGGACAGTGCCCTACGTGGGCGGCGTGCTCGGCTATGTCGAAAGAAGCGATATCTCGGTCAACACCAACATCGGCACCACCACAGCGGCCCAGTCGTCGTGCACGGCAGTCATCTCTGGGGTAAACGTGCTAGCCACCGGGTCGAACTCCGATGACCATATGGGCGCCGGCGGCGTGGTCGGACGCGCCCGTGGCGGCGTTATTTCTATGAGCAACGTGCGCATTGATGGCGGAAACGGCACCGAGAACGCCGTCATCGGCGATAAGGCCGGAACGAACAATAGCATCTACAATGCGGGCGGCCTGATTGGTGAGGTTACGAGTAGCGGTAGCCCCAACAAGTACTGGTTCGACGACTGCAGTGTCAAGAATGTCAGCATCGCCGGCACCGGCAAATGCTCGGGCGGGCTTATCGGCTACTTCTTCAGCAATGTGAATATAGCCTGCAACAACATCGCGATCGAGAACGCTACGATTAAGGGTAACTGGAGCGGCGGCCTGCTGGGCGCGAATAACGCGAGTAACAGCGGATCCGTCGTCATCGACGTTACCAACACAAAGGTATCCAACACCACGTTTAGCGAAAGGTCCAACGGCGGCATTATGGGCGACGGGCGCGGCCAGTTCCATCTGTTAAACGTGCTCATGGACAGCAATAGCTACAATGCGGGCAAAACCCAGGGCGTACTCTTGGGCGAGGTTGACACGGGGGATGGTAAGTACAGCCTTTCCGCAGCGGGCGTGGAAGTAAAGCCCGGTAGTGGCAAGACCACGAGCGACCTGCCGCCGATGGTTTACACGACCAATACGAATACGGCTGCTGTTAACGAGAAAACTTATATTGCCTTCGGCGACTACAACGGCACGGCTGCCGCGCCCAACGAGAACAAAACGCTTTACGGCGCAGGCGATACTGCTACCACGGCAACGAGTCCGTACGTGACCACGAGGCCCGTGAGCACGCTGGCGGTGCGTGCCTCCGACGGCGACACCACCGACCGCTACCTGTTTGGCGACGGCGCCGCCATTGACACCGCGACGACCATCCAAAGCCAAGCGGGTGCCCGCGTTCCCGGCCGCTACACCTACACCAACATCGCCGGCATCAATGATGCCGGCGCATACCAAAACACGAGCACCTATAGCGCGGACAGCTCGCGTAGCACCTATAACGCTAACAACATTACTTCGGACAAGAAGGCCAAAACTGACTTCCCCGTGCTCGTGATTCCGGGCAACGATACCACGACGGTGGAGAGCTACCTGAACATCGTGACCAATGGCGGCTTCTCCGATGCCCGCCGCCTCAACGGCAGCACCGCGCATGTGACCGCCACCGCCGAGGTCTTCTCGCTCGCCGATAACGGCACCTTCGTCAAGGACGTAGCCGCCTCGCAAGCGCCCACGCTCAAGGTGCTCAACAATGGCACGAGCTCTATGGCATTCCGCGCGAGCACCGACTGGGACAATGAGCAGGGGCGCTTCACGCTGCTTACGGTCACCTTTAGCGAGGCCGGCCAGAGCTACCGTGTACAGGTACCCATCATCGTCAAGCGCATGCTCGAGATCGACTTTACCGCCACCTACTCCGAAGGTGCGAACTTCAAGGCTGCCGACTATGCGACAAAATACGACAAGCACGTACTTGTGAGCAGCGGCGACACCATGACCGGCTACCTTACCTGGACCTATGGCAGCGCTCGGGGCAAGCCGGTCGATTACGGCTGGAACACGCTGCTCGAAGCCGGCGGCTCTATGGGTCCGCTCAACAAGAGCATTACCTT
The DNA here is from genome assembly GCA_900544225.1 of uncultured Collinsella sp. GTDB lineage: Bacteria > Actinomycetota > Coriobacteriia > Coriobacteriales > Coriobacteriaceae > Collinsella. The sequence goes on along the minus strand of UQUD01000019.1, from coordinate 7,885 downwards.
CGGTGCCACGCTGCCCGAGGGTACACAGCTCACACTCGTGGACACGGCCAACAACAGCCGCGAATATCACTACACGGTGGGCACGGGCGGCGCGACGTCAGTCAGGCTCACCGAGTTTGTGGACGCTGGCAACAAGGCTTACTACACCGAACCGTGGCTGAGCGAAATCGTGGGCGTGAAGGCCGATGAGGCCAAGGAGGACAAGGACGGCGCTTGGGTCAAGCTCGCCGATGACGAGGTCAAGGACAAGAGCCAGGCCGAACTCGCGAAGATGGCTGGCGCCAAGGTCGATGGCGCGTACTACCGCGCGCGCACTTCTTCCGACGCGACGGGCACGTTCTATACCCTCTCCGTTGATAAGGAAGAGCCCAAGAGCGAAAACTTCTACTTGGTGGTGCGCACGCCGGCGGGGTCCGTGGGCGTCAACGGCTACACCGCCACCACGGTGGACACGAGCCTCAACGAGCACATCAACTACCTGCTGCGAGGCAAGAAAGCAGCCGACGGCAAGGCTGCCGAGGATGGGCACCAGAATACGCCCTCGACCTATAGCGTGGCATCAAACTACACGCACAGCCTCGTTGACAACAAGCGTAACCTCGTCGACAACAGGGACAGCATCAGCCGGATGGAGCTCAAGGAAGCCACCTATTCGCTTTCCATGAACGTGAGCGACACCGTGACGTTTGACTCGAGCCAGCAATACACGAGCTCTGACGCGCTGTATTATCAGCTCGATTCGTCGCTTGTCACCTATCACGATGGCGTCATCGCGGGCTCGGTAGGATACCCCACGGGCACGCAGGGCACGTATGAGTTCTACGTTAAGGTGGGTGATAACTACTACACCTGGGGCGGGTCGGGTTGGAGTCTGGCCGGCACGAAGGAGACCCCAGTGGTGTCGGGCCTTAGTTGGACTGCGAACGGTGGCGACATGTCACTGGTGCTTGCCGATGCTGAGGGTAATCCCATCGACATGTCGGGCCTGCGCGAGATCGCCAAGAACCATGTCAACGCCTTCACCGTTACCATGAGGGCCGCGCTCACCATGACGGAGCCTGCCTGCCAGGCGGGTATCGTGGCCTCGCAGAACAGCGGCACCGACCGCTACACCAAACCCAACTACCGCGCGTACCTTTCCACGCATGCCGACACGCTCAGCACCAGTAGCAACTCGGCATACAACGATGGCGGCGCCGGCTACTACCGTATGGATGTGGGCTCATCGACCATCGCGCTCGAGGCGTCTAAGAAATCCCAGTTGGGCATCAACATCGATGACCTCAAGTCCGCTGACGGCGAGATCGCTCTGGTGGGTACCTACGACCTGAGCAAGCTCACGGGCGCCGAGGCTAAGATCGACGCCGCAAGCACGGTGACCTACACGCTGAGCCTGGAGCAGCGGCAAGATAATGGCGGCTATGCTCCGGTCGGCGATATCTCGAACTACATTACGGTGCTCGGCAGCGATTACCTAGGCACGGGTGCGGCATCCGCCGACGGCAACAGCTATGTGTTCACCGACACCAAGACCAACGGCGCGTTCCTCACGCGCGACGGCAACAGCCTTGCCTTTAAGCATGCCTTCCGCGTTAAAGTGAATACGAATGTTGAGGGTGAGAACCAAACTTACGCAAACTACCGCTTGGTGCTTACGGCCAATATTATGACCGGCAACGTTGTCGACGACACACCGGTCAACGTTAGCAACCTTGATGGCTATTCGCACTCCGACTACGTGACGTACACGCTAGCGCGCATCAACACCGAGGGCATTCGGCACGAGACGAAAACCAACTAGCTACGCGAGGGGCGGCAACCACCCGGTTGCCGCCCTTTTTCTTGTTCGCTTGGCCTACTGCTGCCCCAGCTCTCCACCAACTTTCCAGCTTTCCACTTAACTTACCACTCAAGGTGGAAAGCTGGAAAGTTAAGTGGAAAGCTGGTAAGTTAGGTGGAAAGTTGGAAAGTTGGGAGGTTCGGCATGAATGAGGAGTGGTTGGCGCAGGTTATCCATCATCTGCGGGCAATAGGAAACGACACCCAGCAGTACGAAGTAAAAGAAGCCAAGGGCGCGCTCCCCAAAAGCATCGTCGAGACGCTTTCGGCATTTTCCAACGCGCAGGGCGGCTTTATCATCCTCGGCATTTCTGAAAAGAACGGGTTTATGCCCGTCGAGGGTTTTGATGCCCGCAAGATGCAAGACGCCCTCTCTTCTGCATGTGAAAAGCTGACGCCCGTTGTGAGGCCGGATATCCAAGTGCTCCCCTTCGAGGGTAAGCTGGTGCTTTGCGCGCGCATCAAAGAAATGCATCCACGCGATAAACCCTGCTATATTGCGGCACGCGGAATGTACGATTCGTCCTTTATCCGTACGGGCGACGGCGACCGGCGCATGACTCCCTACGAAATCGATCGCTTTATGGAGGAGCATGTTCAGCCTACATACGACGACGAGCCGGTCGAAGGCGCCACGCTCGATGACCTTGACGCCGATCTTTTGCAAGGGTTTATAAAACGCCAGCGCGAGCTACACCCTAGGCTTTTGGGCACCAGAAGCGACGATGAGATTCTCCTTGACCTGCATGTGACCAAAAGGGTGGACGACGCAATCGTGCCGACGCTTGCTGCAATTGTCGCGATGGGACGGTTTCCGCAAAAGTTCTTCCCACGTCTCAATGTGACCTTTACGGCGTACCCCGGGACCACAAAAACGCAGCGAGTAAGTGATAACAAGCGTTTTGTGGATTCTCAGACCATTTTGGGTCCGATCCCTTTCATGATTGAGGACGTGCTTGCCGCCGTTGCGAGAAACACCCGAAACGCAGCGGTTATCGAGGGCGCGTTCCGGAAAGATGTGCCCGATTATCCGCCCGTGGCGCTGCGCGAGGCGGTGGCGAACGCGCTCATGCACCGCGACTACTCTTCCGCCGCGCGCGGCTCACAAGTGCAGGTCAACTTGTATATCGACCGCGTCGAGATTCTCAATCCCGGCGGGCTGTACGGCGACGTAACGATCGATTCGCTGGGAGTTTCTGGGGTTTCGTCATCCAGAAACCAGTTCCTTTCAAATATCCTCGAGACCACGCCGTACCCAGACGGTGGCTACGTGGTCGAAAATCGCGGCACTGGTTATCAGGAGATAGGCGAGCAGCTCGAGCGGGCAAACATGTTGCCGCCCGAACCAAAGAACTCGACAGTTTCTTTTTCGTTGACGTTCGATAAGCGAAAGATAATGCGGGCGGAACAGGTGACGTCTGTGGGGCATGTGGACGAGGCAATCTTGGATTACCTGGCAACACATTCTTCGGCCTCGACCAAGGAGCTCACCGACGCTTCGGGTTTGAGCAGGAGCGCCGTTTCCAACCACATAAAAGGCTTGATTGGTGCGGGCAAGATTGAGGCGATGGAGCCTCCGCGCAGCCCGCGACAACGGTATCGACTCGCGAAGTAGGGCTGTCCGTCGCCCATGCTTCGGTCTCCCAACTTCTTTCCAGCTTTCCACTTAACTTACCACTTAAGGTGGAAAGCTGGAAAGTTAAGTGGAAAGTTGGGAAGCAAGTGGAAAGCTGACATGTTAGGTGCGGACTGACGAGGGGTTAATAATTGCACAAACCATACCAGCCAAACAAAAAGATACCAATCTGGTTGGTAAAACACCGTCAATGAGCCGCGAGCCAACTAGCTGCGTAAATAAAACCTAAAGAACTGTTGCAAATGAATGGCAAATACCCAGATGCCGCCGTTGCGATTTTCAATTAACTGTTACGCGGGAACAGCAAAATGCTACTATCTAACAAGCACGTAAGAAAGCAGATTAACGGTTAAGGCTAAGAAGTGGCAGGTATGTCGGAAGCAACTAGGACCCGCACGCATGCGCCCGAGGTTAGGCAGCGCGCCGTCGAGATCCTCCAAGAGGGGGTCGGTCACCGCGCCCTCGCTGCAAAGCTTGGCATTCCCCAGGCCACGGCTCGTCAGTGGGCCCGCGCATATGCCGTGGGCGGTGCCGACGCCGTGCTCAATGCGGGCGCTCGTCATCACACCTATTCGTACGACGTAAAGCTCGCCGTGGTTAAGGACCGTTTGGAAAACGGCCTGACGGTTCGCGAGGCAATGATCAAGCACAAGATTCCCAGCGAGTCTTCAGTCAAGGCTTGGTGCCGCCAGTATCGCGAGAGCGGTGAGTCCGCGCTGGTCGATAAGCCGCGCGGCCGCAAGCCGCGCGTTAAAAAGGCGGAATAGCGAACGGGATGGTGCGCCCACAGGGGCGCATTTTTCTTGCCGCGCCAACTTTTCGGACTGCCGCGAGCCTATCGGGACATCTTCCAACGTGGCCAATAAACCGCGCACAGTGGCCCGCGCGCCTGCCGCTGCGGTAAGGGAGCGTCACCCCTCTACTCCAATGCGGACAGACTCCTTACCCCGTACGCCTAAAACTCCCCAGTTGACCGAAAACCCGCTGCTGCTACTCCTCAATTGAGCTATAACGTTAAACAATTGCAGCGTTTTTGCATGGGGGAGTGATGGTATGACGCTACTGTATTTCCTTACCCTGTTTCCGCTGGTACCGGCGCTGGGTATGCTGTTCGCGCGCGGTGACCGCGCCCGCGATGCGGTGGGGCTCATAGGTTCCGGCATCATTATGGCGGTGACAGTTGTAGTCGCCGTCATGTTTTTTGGCACGGGCCCGCAGAGCTTTGAGGTCGCCCCCGGAGCCTCGCATGTGCTCTCGATCATCAGCTCCGCCATCGATGTCATCCTGTGCGCCGTCATCCTGTACAACGCGTACAAATACAGGAACGCGCTCACCACGGTGCTCGGCATAGTTCAGCTGGTGGGCTCGCTCGCCTTTGCAGCCATGACGCTGCCCGTGGCCGAGGCCGTCACCGCAACGCCGCTCTACCTGGACTACATGAGCGTGATCATGGTCCTCGCCGTTGGCATTGTCGGCAGCCTAATCTGCGTGTATGCCTTGGGCTACATGAAGGACTTCCAAGCGCACGATGAGCACGAGGCTGCGCTGCGCGGGCAGACCGCGCCCGACCGTCGCCCGCAGTTCCTGGCGCTTATGTTCCTGTTCCTCTCAGCCATGTTCGTCATCGTGACGAGCGACAACCTCGAGTGGCTGTTCTGCGGCTGGGAAATCACCACCGTGTGCTCGTTCCTTATGATTGGCTACACGCGCACGCCCGAGGCCATCAAGAACGCCTTTACCCAGATCATCCTCAACATGCTGGGCGGTATCGCGTTTTTGGCCGGACTCATGTACCTGCACGTTAACGGCATGCCGCTGACCATCTCGGGCATGATCGAGCTTTCCGGCGCCGGTACCGCGCAGTCCGCGCTGCTGGTGATGCCGGTCGTTCTGCTGTCGCTCGCCGCCCTTACCAAGGCCGCGCAGATGCCGTTCCATACCTGGCTGCTCGGTGCTATGGTTGCACCCACTCCCACGAGCGCCCTGCTGCACTCGTCAACCATGGTCAAAGCCGGCGTGTTCCTGATGGTCAAGCTGAGCCCGCTCTATGCCATCTATCCCGTGACCGGCTTTATGGTCACGAGTGTGGGTGCCATCACGTTTTTGCTCGCTGCCCTCATGGCCATCTCGCAGAGCAACGCCAAACGCGTGCTCGCGTACTCCACCATTTCCAACCTGGGTCTTATCAGTGCCTGCTTGGGTGTCGGCGCACCCGAGGCCGTGTGGGCGGCCATCTTCCTGATCCTGTTCCACACAGTGGCAAAGTCGCTGCTGTTCCTGTGCGTGGGCACGGCCGAGCATCATATCGGCAGCCGCAACATCGAGGACATGGACGGTATGTTCAGCCGCATGCCGCACCTGACGCGTCTGATGATGCTGGGCATCATGGGCATGTTTGTGGCGCCGTTTGGCATGCTCGTGTCCAAGTGGGGCGCCCTGGTGGCGTTTGCGCAGACCGGCAACGTGCTCATGATCATGGTGCTGGCCTTTGGCTCGGCCGCGACGTTTTACTTCTGGGGCAAGTGGCTTGCCAAGCTTTCGGGCGTCGACCCCACGGCTCAAAACGTTGAGGTCAATGTCCATAAGACCGAATGGATGGCGCTCAACACCATCGCCGCGCTGCTGATTCTGTGCTGCGTGGCGTTCCCGGTTATCTCGAGCGGCCTGGTGTCGCCTTACTTGGCCATGGTGTTTGGCCGCGTGCCGTACGTTATCGGCAAGGACGCCATGTATCTAATGGTCGTTATCGTGGCGTTTATCGCCGTGGTGCTGCTGACTTCATTCCGCGTGAGCAACAAACCGCACGTAAACGTATATCTTTCGGGTGTGGGAACCGACAATTACCGCCATTTCCGCGGCTCGATGGGACGCGAGGTGAAGGCCGAAAAGCGCAATTGGTACTCGGAGGACGCCCTTGGCGAGAAGCGTATTGGCCCCGCGGGTAGCGTCGTGTGCTGCAGCATTATCTTGTTTGCGCTGCTGTGTTGCGCGTGGATTGGGCCCGAGAGACTTGCCATGAGCGCGCCCTCGGTGCTGCGCGGCAAGTATTTCGAAGGCTCGGGCGTCGTGGGCATATTTATTGGTACCGTGGCGTTTGCCTTGCTGGCGCCGCTTGTGGGCGGCCTGATTGACGGTCTTGACCGTAAGCTTTCGGCTCGCATGCAGGGCCGCGTGGGCCCGCACTTGCTGCAGCCCTTCTACGACGTTGCCAAGCTGCTGCGCAAGGCCCCCGCCAGCGTAAACACCATGGACGATACCTACATGGCGTGTGCGCTCATCTTTACCGTGGTGGGCGGCGGCATCTTTGTGTCGGGCTCCAACACGCTGCTGTGCGCCTTTATGGTGACGCTCGCCGCGATCTTTGTGGTGCTGGCGTCCGCCTCGACGCAAAGCCCGTTTGCCCAGGTCGGCGCCGATCGTGAGTTGCTGCAGGTTATGAGCTACGAGCCCGCCGTTCTGCTGATGAGCGTGGGCTTGTACCTTGCCACCGATAGCTTCGATTCCATCGCCGTGACGGGGCAGTCGGCCCCCATCATCGTGTACAGCGCGCCCATTTTCCTCGCGCTGCTCGCGGTGCTCACCATCAAGCTGCGCAAGTCGCCGTTTGACCTTTCGTACTCACATCACGCGCATCAGGAGATCGTCCAGGGCGTCGCCACCGAGATGAGCGGCGGCACGCTGGCCAAGATGACCCTTATGCACTGGTGCGAGACCGTGCTGTTTTTGATGTGGGTGGGCATGTTCTTTGTTTGGGACAACCCGGTGAGCTGGGTCGTAGCCCTGGTCGTGATGGCTGCGACGTATTTTGTCGAGGTGCTGATCGACAACACCTTTGCCCGCAGCACCTGGCGCAGCTGCTTTAAGCTCGGATGGGGCGTGGCGCTGGTGTTTGGCCTGCTCAACCTTATGCCCATCCTCGTCGACGTATTTATTTAGGAGGCGGCATCCATGGATCATAAAATGTCGCGCTCGCCGTGGGTTATTCATTACGACGGCTCGAGCTGCAACGGATGCGATATCGAGGTGCTGGCCTCGCTCACGCCGCTGTTCGATGCGGAGCGCTTTGGCGTGGTCAACACCGGCAACCCCAAGCATGCGGATATCTTTTTGGTGACGGGGTCGGTCAATGCCCAGAACCTGCCCGTCGTGCGCCAGATCTACAACCAGATGCTCGAGCCCAAGTGCGTGGTGGCCTGCGGTATCTGCGCGTGTTCGGGCGGCGTGTTCCGCGATGCCTACAACGTGATCGGCGGCGTGGACCGCGCGATTCCCGTGGACGTGTACGCGCCCGGGTGCGCCATTCGCCCCGAGACGGTGATCGATGCCATCGTGGAGGCGTGCGGCATCCTGGACCAGAAGGAGGCCGTGATGCGCGCCGGCGGCGATCCGCTCACCGTGGGCGGCGCCGCT
>UQUD01000018.1 GCA_900544225.1 uncultured Collinsella sp. | reverse complement strand
AAACGCCGAGCCGCCAAACGTGGCGTCGAGCGGCGTTCCCACATAGGCGGACGCCGAGAGCCGCGGCGGCATCTGAGGCGCCAGTTCGTGCACCGGCGCGGCATCGCCCACGGCCGTGTACGTCGCACGCGGCAGCAGGTCATCGCCCTCGTCGTCGGCGCTGTACCACACGACCGGACAGCCCGAAAGACGCGCCAGCTGCGTTGCCATGGCATGGACAATCTGATGCTGATCGGCGCACCGTTGCAGCATGCGGTTGGTCTCGAGCACCATATGCGTGCGGCGGTCGCTAGCGGCAGCCTGTGCCAAGGCGCGGCGCAGGGCCAACGCAATCGAGCTCGACACAAGCGAGACCACGAACATGATGAAGAACATGCCGGGATAGAAGCGGTCGATAAGCGACAGCGAGTAGCGCGGGTCGACAAACAAGAAGTTGTAGAGCGCCACGGCGGCAGCCGAGCTCAGCAAGCAATACAGGCGACTCCAGGTAAAGAATGCGCACAGCTGAACGGCGAATACATAGACGATCATGATGCTCGGCGCGAGACCCGGATGGTCGAGCAGCGCGCCCACAATCGTCGCCGCGACCAGCAGCCCCACCGATACGCAGGCGTCATACAGAGGAGTGCGGCGCGTCAGCGTTGTGCGCCGCCACCAAAAGCTATCGGCAATATCGCCGTCCGTACGGACGTCCATCAGCGCCCCGCCCCTCTCTCAAAAACAAAAACCACCACAAAGGGACAGGCACCTTTGTGGTGGTTTCCCTTGTGGTGGTTCCAAGTGTATAGCCTTTGCAGTCTGCGGTCGTTAGACAAACAGCACGTGCGCGAGCAGTGCGCACACGCACGCCGCGACAAGCAGCGTCACCACGATCGAGATCACACGGTCGGCCATGTCCATGTTGGCACGATTCGTAAAGAACCGATCTTCGGCGGCGTCGACGCGCGCCTCACGCACCAGCTCGGTCGCAAAATCGCAACCGTCAAGCACCTTTGCATCCATGGTTTCCTCCCAGGACTCAATCCCCGTCAATACAAACCCGCCCGTTCGCAGGCAAACCTCAAGCGTCGACTACGGCCGCTCGTTGGGGGCCAGGCGCTGCATCTTATTCACAGCCTTGAACTTGGTGAACAGCGGCACGTACTCAAAGCTCACGTTGGAGTTCTCCAGGCCGTACCAGCGTGCAGGCGTGCCGGCGGCACGGCGGATGATGTACTTGAGCGTGATGGCCGTGCGCTCGCTGGGCTCCACGTCGCTCTCGGGCGCCAGAAGCTTACGGATCAGGACGAACTTGAACGTACCGATGTTACCCGGATCCTTGTAGACCGAGTAGTCATGCGTCTGCGGCGGCAGCTCGCCGGTGGCAGCCAGGTCCTGAACAACCTGACGCAGGTAGGCATTGACGCGCTGGTTGATCTTGTAGCCCAGGTACAGATGCACGCGGAACACGTAGTCGGTGCCGAACGTCTCGACCGAATAGGCAAAGGTGTGCGGTTCGTCCATGGTCTCGACATTCACAAACCACCAGGCGCGGGCACGCTTGGGATGCTTGTCCAAGATCGAATAGACGATATCGCGGTCGATGTAGTCGGTATGGGTGTCCTTGGTCAGGTACACGACGTTGTCGCTCATGCGCTCGTAACGGTCGTCGTCGCGCAGGCGCTTGAGCTGCGGCAGGTAGCTACGCAGCGGCAGCAGCGTAAACTGGCGCTGCTCGACCGCCGTGCCGTTGTACCAGCACACCATAATGCCCATGATGAGTGCAGCCATGAGGATGGTGAAGTAGCCGCCGTGAAAGAACTTGGTGAGCGAGCTCACGAAGAAGAAGCCTTCGAGCAAAAGGAAGAAGGCCGCGAAGATCCACGGAGCAACCTTGAGCTTGCGCTCCTCGTGCAGGTAGAAGAAGAGCAGCAGCGTGGTGCACATCATAGTCAGCGTAATGGCAAGGCCGTAGGCGGCTTCCATATGCGCCGAGTTCTGGAACAGCAGCACCACGATGACGCAGCCGACAAGCATAACGTTGTTGACCATGGGGATGTAGAGCTGGCCCTTGGTCTCGGCAGGGTAGAAGACCTGCATGTGCGGCATAAGGTCCAGGCGGCTGGCCTCGGACACCAGCGAGAATGCGCCGGTGATGAGCGCCTGCGAGGCGATGATGGCCGCGATGGTGGAAAGGCCGACGGCAAACGGGCGCAGGCCCGGGGCGAGCATCTGGTAGAACGGGTTGAGGTCGGCAATGCCCATGAGCTCGGGGTTGGCGGCGTTGTTCATAAGCCAAGCACCCTGGCCCATATAGGAAAGCAGCAGGCAGCACTTAACGAACGGCCAGGTGGCGTAGATGTTGCCGCGGCCGACGTGGCCCATGTCGGAGTAGAGCGCCTCGGCACCGGTGGTGGCGAGGAAGCAGCTGCCCAGAATCATGATGCCCGCGTGGTTGTTGGGGCTTAGCAAAAAGGCGATGCCGCGCACCGGGTTGAGGCACAGCAGCACGGCGGGGTGCTGGAAGACAAAGAACAGACCCGTGCCGCCCAGGAACAGAAACCACAGCGTCATGATGGGGCCAAAGGCGTGACCGATCTTGGCCGTACCGATACGTTGCACCAAGAAGAGCGCGATGATGATGGCAAGCGTGATGGCCACGACACGGCCCTGATCGTCACCCAACACAGCATGGACCGCCGGGATGGTGCGCAGGCCCTCGATGGCCGTGGTAACGGTAACGGCCGGCGTCAGGATGCCGTCGGCGAGCAGTGCGGCGCCACCCAGCATGGCGGGGATGATGAGCCACTTGCCGCAGCGCTTGACCAGGCTGTACAGGGCAAAGATACCGCCCTCACCATGGTTATCGGCGCGCAGCGAGATGAGCACATACTTGATGGTGGTCAGCAGCGTGACCGTCCACACGACAAGGGAGAGCGCGCCGAGCACGAACTCCTCCGTGACGCTTCCGATGCCGCCGTTGCCGGCAACGAGTGCCTTGGTTACATACATGGGGCTGGTGCCGATATCGCCATACACCACGCCCAGCGTGACGAGCATCGCCGAGATGCTCACAGGAATCGCAGCGTGCGAGGCTGCCTCCTTGGCCTTTTGTTCCATAAGCCGGTTTCCTCCCAACTTTAATGTTCGAAGGGATTATAGGCAATCGGCCCATGTTTTAATGCACTGTTTTCCCAGCTAGATAAAGATTTATACAGTCTTTAGGCTACCGCGGCGATATGGAATGTGACAAAGGGACTATCCCCTTGTCACATTCGTCATTTTCCGAGCCAGTTTTTGAACCACCACTCCATGGAGCGGCTCATCTCGGCCATAAAGGGGCTCGTGTGCTTGCGGGTATAGATGTCCACGACGCGCTCCCCCACCTCGCGGGCATGCGGACGGAACATCGCGTCCATCTCGGCCACCTGCGCGTCCATGGTCGCGGCATCCGCACGGCAGTAGCGCTCCTCGTGCACCAGGTTCACCACGGGATGCGCAATGGCCGGACGCTCCTTACGGGGCGTGCCGATGATGAGCATCGACAGCGGCATGGTATAGGGCGGCAGATCGAGCAGCTCGGCAACTTCCTCGGCATTCTCGACGATATCACCGATATAGCAGCTCCCCAGCCCCAGGGCCTCGGCGGCAACCACGGAGTTTTGCGCGGCGATCACGGCGTCCTGGGCCGCGATGGCAAAGTCGCCCAAACCCGGCGCACGGCGGGGCGCCTTGCCCGTGCGCTCGACAAACTCGGGCTCAAAGCAGCCCACGTGCTCAAACAGATCGATCCACTTGGCATAGTCGACCACAAATATTAGTGCCCAGGGCGCCTTGGCGATCATGGGCTGATGGTCGCACAGATCGGCCAGACGGTCGAGCGTGGCCTGCTCGCGAATGCTTACGATGGAATACATCATCATGGCGCCCGCCGACGGCGCGCGACTCGCCGCGTGCAGAATCGCTGCGCGCTGCTCGTCGGTCACCGCTACGGGACGGTCGTCGTCATCACGCGCGAAGGCACGCGTAGACGAGCGATGCTCCAAGATGTCCAGCACCGCGTTGCCCGTAGTCTCGACCGGATAGCCGCACATATCCACGCCCGCAGCTCCGTCGCCGCCCATGTCCGCCTTGCAAACCTGCTCGCTCATCGCCCTGCCCTCGCCATTTCTTTAAGAAGCCTTTACGTTTCCGTGTAATTCCCGTCCATTATCGCGCAGGTCGCCACTACATTGCGCCACACCGCCGCACGTGCGCGTTAATATGGCTGGTTGTTGTGCGCAGCCACCAATTGCAGCGCATATCTTGGTAACAATCGGGTAAACCCCCGCTTTCGTAGGTTTTAGTTTGTGAGGAGTCTCAGCATGTTCGCTGCCGCCATCTCGCTCGTCGGTCTTGCGGCGACCGTCTACCTTGTCTTGCGCGAGGCCAAGGCCATTCGCGCTCAGTCGGGCACCGTCACCAAGAGCGCCTTCGCCTGGAGCGTCGCCTTTGGCCTGTTCCAGCTCTTTTTGACCGTCTGGGGCGCTATTGGTCTCGTCGCGCAAAACGAGCCGCTCGCCTTTGCGATGCTCATCCTGACCAATGCCATCCTCACCGGCTGCGCTTGGGCCAGCATCGCCCGCGACCGCATCGCCCCGCGCGTCTTTGCGTTCGCCAAGCCCGACGCCCCCGCCCCCACCGGCAAGCTCGCCCGCCTACGCGGCACCTTTGTGGGCAAACCGCTCGTCGCCGCCGTCCTGTGCCTGCTGCTCGCCGGCGTTTTTGCGCTGCTGGGCATGGAGGTCTCATCCAACCACGACTTTACCTGGGTCTACCCCCTATGCATCCTGCTCGAGTGGGCCATCATCACCACGCTCATGGTCGGCCTGTTCTTCCTGTTCCAGCGCCACGGCGCAGCTCCCGCGGTCCTGGCCTTTGCCCTATTTGTCCTGGGCATTGCCGAGTTCTTCGTCATCACGTTTAAATCCATGCCCATCCAGCCGGGCGACCTTTCGGCCATCTCCACCGCCGCTGCGGTCGCCGGCACCGGCTACACCTTCTCGATCTCGCTGTTCTGCGTGCTGTCCATGGGCTTTACCGCCATCGCCATGCTGCTATGCGAGTACGCCGGCCTGGTGGCACCGCACCGTCAGAAGGGCGCCGCCAACGCCAAGCGCATGCTGCTCACCAACCTGCTCGTCGCCGTGCTGTGCCTGGGCGGCGTGACCGCGCACGTCACGCTTATCGACTACTACAACACCCTCGGCATCACCGTCTACACCTGGCGCCCGCTCGAGAGCTACTGGCGCGAGGGATACCTGCCCGCTTTCATTAGCGCAGCGCAGTCCATCAAGCCGCCCAAACCCGCCGACTACTCCGTCGACGATGCCAAGGCCACGCTCAAAAAGTACACCAAGGCCTACGACAAGTCCGACGCGGCCAAGAGCGACGAGCGCGCCGCCGCCGAGGAGCAGTTCGATAGCGAGAAGCCCACGGTCATCGCCATCATGAACGAGACCTTCTCAGACCTTTCGATCTACCAGAACATGCGCGCCGGCTACGAAGGCCCGCAGTACTTTAAGAACCTGTCCAACTGCCTCAGCCGCGGCAAGCTCTACGTGAGCGCCTACGGCGGCGGCACCGCCAATACCGAGTTTGAGTTTATGACCGGCAACTCCATGGCCAACCTGGGCTCGGGCGTGTATCCGTACACCATCTACAACATGGAGACGACCGGGAACCTGGCAGAGCAGTTCAAGTCGCTCGGATATTCCACCACGGCCATGCACCCCAACCACGCCACCAACTGGAACCGCGAAAACGTCTATAAGGACTTTGGCTTTGACCAGTTCCTGTCCATCAACGATTTCCAGGGCGCCGACACCCTGCGCGGGATGGTGACCGACCAGGCTACCTACGACAAGATTCTTGAGCTGCTCGACCAGAACGCCGATCCTCAGTTTATCTTCGACGTGACCATGCAGAACCACTCGGGCTACGACACGGGCCTGCTGCCGGTCGATAAGCAGATGCATCTGAATATCGACACGACCGACCTGGACGCCAAGACCGTCGAGGACGGCACGCTGTCCGATGTCGACGAGTATGTCTCGTGCATCGAGCAGTCCGATCAGGCGCTGCGCTACTTCCTCAACGCCTTGAGCAAGCTCGACCGCAAGGTAGTCGTGGTGTTCTGGGGCGACCATCAGCCGTTCTTCCCGTCCAAGTTCAACGATAAGTGGTTTACCGGCGAGGACGATGCCACGCACCAGGAACGTCTGTGGCAGACCGACTACATCATCTGGGCCAACTACGACGTTGCCGGCTGCGACCAGACGAGCGAGGTCGACGACCTGTCCACCAACTATCTGTCCACCCAGCTGATGCAGCTAATCGGCGCACCGCTGACCGACTACCAGAAAGCGCACATGACGCTGCGCGAGTCGCTGCCTGCTATCAACTCGGTCGGCTACGAGGACGCCAGCCTGCGCTGGGCGCTCTCCTCCAACGTCACCGGTGACGACGCCGCCGCAGCAGCCGCCACCAAGGCGCGCGAGGATTACGCCAAGATGCAGTACTACGAGATGTTCCGCGACGGCAAGAACGTCTATACGGAGCACTTCCAGACCGAGGCCAACGAGACCGACCCCAACTTGGCACCGGGTACGACCAAGATCAAATAGCGACTAGCTGCGAGTTCATAACTGAAACGTCTGTCCGGGCGGAGGCATATAAGGTTCCCTGCTCGGACAGTCCTGCGCAAGACGAAGGCCACGTTATGTGGCCTTCTTTGTTTGCGGAAAGTGTGTCCCGGAATTCTTGTCTGGAATGGGATGCAGTTTCCGCTTGGGACCCGATTGGGAAAGTGTGTCCCACTATTCAGCTGGATTCCGGGATGTATTTTCCGGTTGAGGCTCGTTGGGAAAGTGCGTCCCACTTTGGGGGCTGATTCTGGGACGTGGTTTCCGGTTGGCTCTCATTGGGAAAGTTCATCCCATTTCTCGGCCTAATTATGGGACGCAGTTTCCCGTTGAGGACCCTTTGGGAAAGTGCGTCCCGGTCTGGGCGCTCAAACTGGGATGGATTTTCCGGATGAGGGCTTGACGGAAAATGTGTCCCGTTCCGGGCGCTAATTGTGGGATGCAGTTTCCGCTTGCGGAGTCTCCACTCAACAGAAAACCCGGGTGGCCTGTTTTTTGGCTACCCGGGTTTTTGGGTTGTCGATATGTTCGACTGGCTACTAGTGGGTCTTGCGGCGCTTGATCAGCATGATGAGGGCTATCACTACGAGCGTTGCTCCCGCTGCTGCTGCGGTGGCGACTAGGGCGAATGTTTGGTCGCCGGTGTTTGCGAGGTTCTTCGCTGTGGTCGTAGTCTTGACCTTGGTGTCGGTCTTAGCTCCGTTGTCGGACTTGGGCTTGTCCGGGTTCGTCGGGGTCTCAGGAGTCTCGGGGTCCTTTGAGCCTTCGGAATCGGTTGGGCCGGCGGTGTTTACCAGCGTATGGTCCAGGAACTTCTTGGCGCCCGCACTTGCCTGTGAGAACAGGCGGCGCGTGCGGATCGGGGTGGCGTTCACCGTTGTGGGCGCCGTCTCCTCGGCCTCGATATTCACGAGCGTCGTGCCGGTGTCGAGGCCCACGTCGTTGTATCCCACGTGGCAGTAATACTGCGCACCGTCATCGTCTGCGGTCAGGTCAATCTCGAGCTTTGAGGCCGTTCCAGCCGCGAGGTTGCCATCGGCACCCACGAGCTTAAACTCTGTCTCGCCGCGGCCCTTGCGGTACCACATATAGGTCGGTGCCAGCCCTGTTTCGCTATCGTCGGCACCGAGTTGCTTCACATGGCCAATCGCCGAGAGTGTCAGCTTGTCTCCCGCCGAGCACTCGACCAAAGAGTCATACTCGAGGGCCGACCTCTCCGCTGTATCCGCCGCAGGTCCGCTCACAGTCATCGTCATGCCATCGGGCATGGTCTTGACCGTGATGATCGCCGATCGAATACCCGTTTCGGCCGTGGATCCATTCTTAACGGCGGCGATGGCGAATCGATACTCCGTATTGGGCTGCAGCCCATCCCACTTGAGCGAGGTCTGCGCGTTGTCGGCAATCTTCCAGCTATTGACGACCGCATCCGCCGCATTGCTCTGCAGCATGCCCACGCCGTAGCTAAAGCCACTCTTGTTTGCGAGTACATCGTCCCAGATAAACGTAACGCTGGTCGAATCGACGGCGTTTGCCGTAAAGCCCGTCACGGCCGGCGCGTCGGGCATCTCGACGTCCTTAACGTCATAGCCCACGATCCAGAACTGGTCGGTGTCCTTGGTGCCGAGCTTGTCGCCCGAGTCTGCCTCGAACTTGTCGACATCCACCGCGTTGACGCCCAGACGCCACACAAAACCGTACTTGCCCTGCGCGGCCTCGGGCAGGTTGTCGACGGTGCCGCCGTATTCGGTCGATTCACTCGAGGAGTTACCCGTCGTAAAGCCGGCGTTGGCACCAAAGCACAGGCCGCCAAACAACTCGTGCTTTGCGAGCTTCGCGCCCATGACAACGCTGCCGTTCAGCGTCAAGCCGAGCTCGAGCTCCTGCTCCTTGCCCTCCTCGACTTCGATGGTCTGCTCAATGCTCGCCCCCGACTGCGCGGCGGCGCCGTTAAACCCATCGTGCGTGTAGGCGCGCGTTACGCCAGGCTTGCCCAGGCCAAAGGAATCCCCAACGGGAGTCTCGCCGTTGAGCGTCGTTTGATAGGTTCCGGGTTCTCCCGACCGGTTGGTCAAAAAGTAGCTGAGCGGTGTCATATTGTGCTGTTTGGCAATGCGGTCATAGGCCTCGGCATTAACGACCGAGGTCTGCGCGCCGAGCGACACGGGCGCCGCCATCACGCCCTTGCCACCAGTTTCCTCATTTTCGATCTCATACTCGTAATAGACCATCGGAATCGTGTAGAGCACGGCCTTGTCACCCTCGCCGGCATGCGACTCATAGCTTACGCTTGCGCTGACCGTGCGCTCGCTCCGGTAGTCATAGCATCCCTCGGCGGCAAAATCGACTGAAGCATTCATCGCGACCAGGGGCGGACCGGTCTGCACCTCGACGGCAACGCCCAACTCGGCGCCAATGGTATAGCCCTGGGATGTCCCCGTGCCCTTTTCCTCTCCGTATGACGTGCCGCCCAACACCAGATAGCCGTATGCCTGCTCCAGATCCTCAACATAGGGCGCATCCTGCAGCACGGCAAGCACGCGCGGGTTGGTATAGACCTTGTAGCGGTCCTTGTACGTGATCTTGACGCTGTCGTTGTCGACATCGGGCAGCGCGAGCGAGATAAATGTGCCGTAGGTAGTGCCGCGACGGTTGCTCTCGCTAATCACCTGCTCCTCGCCGCGGCGCACCTTTCCGTTCTCGTCGAGCGAAAAATGCGAGGCGGTCATCCAATAGTAGTCATCGTTCTTGCGCAGGTCCTCGTCGCGGTGCTTGCCCACCACGGCGATAAAGCTCTCGTTATAGCGGTCCGAACCCGAGACGCTGCCCGCCTTGACGTCGCTGATCCACACCTGCTCTATACCCTTATGGTCATGCTTGTTGCTGCTGTTGTATTGCTGACCGCTCATGCTCATGGTTCCGACCATGGACCCCAAGCCCTGAGCCCCGCTCTGTGCCGTGTTGCAGGCAAAGTCGCGGAACACATCGCCGCCCACGAGCACCTCGTCGACCGCCAGCTGCTCGGACAGGCCGTCAAGGTTGGCAGTGGCAAGGGCAATAGGCGCCAAGGTGCACGGATAGCGCTTATCCTGAGCGCTATCCTTCCATGCGCTGTTGGGCACATGCATCAGCCCATAGGAGGCGAGGAGCCCGTCTCTGTATTCCTTGCAATCGGAAAGCTTGAACTCGCCAGACTCCGAGTCAAAATACGCGTAGCGGTACAGCGCGCCGTACAGCCCCTTGCTGCCGTCAGAAGCGCCGTAATCAAAAGCGCTGCGTTGCCAGTCATAGCCCGCAAGAATAAGGCCCGTGACGGTTTCACCCGTCTTCTTTCCTTCTTCATCGTAGGCGGCAAACGTGCCGAACGTCGCATTCGCAGCGACCATGGTCTTGCCGTTCGCGGAGAGGGAGATTGCGCCCGCGTCGCCCAGAGCATCGACATGGACGAGCGCACCCTTGGATGCATCCCACGAAAACAGCTCGCAATGCGTCGACTTATCAATATTCTTCTTGCCGTAGGGTGCCGAGACCACGATGGCGAGGTCATCGCAAAAATCGCGATCGAGGTCGCCGGCCGCTAGCGAAACGACAGGAGCTGACTGAAGCTGCGTCCAGGAGTCGTTCCCGCCCTTGTTGTGCGTGGTGTAGTCCGCGGCGTTACCGGCATCGATCTTGACGACGCTTTGCTTCCAGTTGCCGCCCTCCAAGTCATACATGTCGACTACAGCCTTGCGCACGCCGTTCTCGTCGACATAGCAGCCCGCGTAGACAAAAAGCTCGTCGACGCCGTCGCCATCGACATCGCCCGCCTCGACATCAAAGACGGCGTCGTGCTCTTGCAGGTAACCGGCATCCAGGTACTTAAAACGGCCTTCGTACATCATATTAGTGTTGACCGTCACCGGCAGGTGTGTGTCGAGAGTGCGCGTACGCCCGTTGCTAAACGAGTAGAGGACCAGCTCAACCTTTCCGGCGTATGACTTGCCGTCAATCGTCGTGGAGGAACTGTCGCCGTAGACACGGAGCTCGGCAACGCGGCTCTTTTTGCCCGTGCTGGCGTCGCTGCAGAACTCAACACTCGTGGCGTGAATGCCCGAGAAACCGTTGTTGTCGTTGGCGAGTACTGTTGAGGACTCATTGTTGCTTAGGTACGACCAGGTGCCGCCACCGTAGTCGCTATGCTTGTAGAGATCGCTGTTCGTATCGAAGTTGTTGACGTTTTGCCAGAACTTTGCGGCGCCCCACACACTTCCATAGCCATCGGTGAGTTTGCTGCTGCCGCCAATGTCACCGCGCTCGACGTTCTCGAGCTTGTCGCGCAGAGTGTAGCGATTGCCATGGCTACCGTTAGCTGCCATATAGACCTCGCTGCGCGTGGCAAACGTCGTGGGGGTATCAGTGGAATAGGGGCCAACGGTATCGGCCGGAATGTCCTCGCTCGTGCCCAGACCCAGGGCTTGATAATCCTACTCGGTCATATCGGTGATTGCGGGCGCGTCTGCCGCCTGGGCAACCTGGGGCGTGGCCGTGAAGCAGGCGACGCTCGTGGCGATCAACGCAGCAAGCGCCGCCGTCCCAACAAGCGGGATTTTCGACAGCCTACGGATACGGGGGTGTGGAACGTACATGAGGGACCTCGCTTTATTCGAGTGGAGTGGACTCATTTTTGCAAATGATACATCCGATGCCCGATATCACGTGTCTCATTTTCGCCAACGGCGTGTCTCATTTTTGAGAATCCGAGATGCCGCGGAAATCTTATCCCAGCTCAAAGGCCATTTCTGGGATGTATTTTCCGTCGAGTGCCTCATCGGGAAACTGCATCCCATTTCAAAGGCAAATTCCGGGACGCATTTTTCGAAAGCCTGCCCATCCGGAAAGCCCGTCCCACTTTGGACGCATCCGGGCACGGAACCATCGACCTATCAGGCCTCCCATCAATAAAGAGGCGTCCTCCCGGACGGCGGGGCACGAAGTTCATCGCGAGTTCCGCACGCAAAGAAGGCCACTTAATGTGGCCTTCGTCTTGCGCAGGACTGTAGAGCAGGGAACTTCGTGCCCGCCGCCCGGGGGGGCGTTGCGTTTAGAAGATGGATCCAATGTGCTCTCCATGCGAGCAGGACTGTAGAGCAGGAAGCCTAATATTCCGCCGCCGGGCGGGCGAAACATTTTAAAGATGAACCTAGCGTTTATTCCTTCGGGACAAGATCAGCGCAGCCATGAAAACGATAATCGCTAGCGTTAGCAGCGTCAAAAGCAGAGCGAGCGAGCTGTCGCCCGTCGCGGCCAAGCCAAACAGACTGGACTTTTTGGAGCCAGCGGGCTGCGCGGGAATTGTTTCGCCATCGTCCTCGGCGGTGATCTCCCAGCGAATGCTCTTGCTCGCGTCGGCAAGCTCGTTGCCCACCGACGTCGGGACACTTAGTTGCAGATTGAGCACCGTGCTGCCATCGCTCGTGAACGTGGCGACCTGCGTGGGATAGGCGAACACGCTGCCCGGCGTTCCCGTCTGGAGCCAACCGTCAGACGCATCGCCAGCCGACGCCGTTAAGGTAATGGGCGACAGCAGGTGTGCCGTCTCGTGATCGACAACGGCCCGCACAAACACGCGTACCTGGGACTTTACGCCCGTGGCACGAACCTCGATCTGCTGCTCGCGTGCATCGCCGGGCATTAGATCTTTAAAGGCGGGAAACAGATCGGGCTCCCCCGAGGAGCCCGTCGCCCCCGTTACCGTCAGCTGGCGCGCATTTCCGTCATAGGCAATCGCGGGAGTATCGGCAAACGCGCGGGCGGGAACGGCGAGCGCGACCACGCAGAGAATGGCCGCGACCATGCAACGCAAGGAGCGCGTAACGCCTTTGCGAATCGGGAACGCCATACTCACGCACCTCCATGCGGCGGCACCAGCACGCCATCATTGACCGTACAGTTCCATGCCTCGGTGACCGCATCGTCGGGCGTGGACTGAATCGCCTGAGTCGAAATGTCGACGACTAGGTTTTTACCATCTGCCTTCTTCTCGGACACGCTCTTGATGAGCACGCCCGTCTTGCCGAGCGGCGCAACAGGAGACGTCCAGTAGTAGAACCCGTCGCTCGCAAGAACCCAAGACGAAGGGCTGTTAGTGGCGGCGGCATCGCCTTTATCGCCCCACTCAATGGTGTAGTCGGTGCCGGCAACCGGCTCATCCCACAGGCGCGCGCCATCCTTATCCTGCCAGTAGATATCCACCGCAACACGCAGGTATGCCGGAGCCGAGCCCGTGTTTTTTACCGAGACATCCCTTTTCACGTTGTCCTTGAACGTCTCGTCCACCGAAGGCGCCACCGAGCCAAAGCCAAACTCGTTGACCAGCACGCCCGTAACCGAAAGCCACGCAAAGGTGCCGACGACGCCGGCCAAAAGGAGGACGCCGACAAGGAGGGCAACGATCCGCTTGCGCTTAGTCATCCTTGTCCTCCCTCCTCAGCGTGCCGTTTTCCCAAACATTCTTGGCACGCGAGCCGCCATCGACCCATTTGTCCTTCGCGCGCGTGTTGACGCACGTCACCACCGCATCGCCCGCGCTCGAAGCAGACGAAATCGTCAGCTCGGCAGATTTACCGGGCGCCTTGCCCGGCGTGCTCAGCTCGCCCTCGTAGCGCCATGCCCAAGCCGTATCTTCCTCGACGGTATAGAAACCCGACGGCGCGGCAAATTGCACGCTGCCGACATACCAGGTCTCACCGTTTTCCTGCTGCCGCTTATCGACCTTCACCTCGGCCACGCGCGTCTCGGGAGAGGCTCCCTCCGCCGTCTTCGTCACCTTAAAGCGGAACGTCTGTCCCATGGCACTAGCATCGGTGGTCTTTTTGACGATCGTCAGCGCATGAGTCTGGTCAAAGTTGAACACAGCATTGCCGTCGCCTTGCTCCCCTTCGCCCGTCGTCTTGGAATCCAGGCGGTTGGCCAAGTCGAACGAACCATTACCCGAGCCCAGGCTGTAGAGCGAGACAAGCTTGCCGTTTACGGGTTTCTCCGTCACGGATGCATTGGGGCCATAGCTCGCCTGCTTAACCGTGACAGTCAACTGCGTTCCCATAAACGGCTCGGCAAAGCAGACCTTAAAGGGTGCTTTGTCGGCGCTGTTGTCGACTGTGTTGGCGGCGTTGGGATCGAGCAGCCATTTAAGCTGCGCGGTGGTCATGGTTACGTGGTTCTCGGGGTCGGATGTATCCTTGGCGACCACGCGATACGTCACGGGATACAGGTCCATGTCGCCCTTAACCGGCTCGTCCTTAAACTCATCCCAAGACTTCGCAGTGCCATCGGCAGGCACATATCGCCACTCAAGGAAGAGTTCGCGCACGCCACCGCTAGTAGCCGTCTGTTCATCGAGCAGCGCGACGATCTTGGAGTGGGCGTCCGGGTCGTATGCCACGGACTTTTTCTCCGTCTCTGGATTGCCGTCGTTGTCATAGACCGGTTTTCCGCTCTCATCCATCTTGGGAACATCGACGTCGTGAACGAAACCCGCGCACGTCGCCCGCCCGTCGCCCGAGTCGACCGTCGCCGTAAAGATGACCGACCCGTCGACACCGTGATAGCGCACCTTATGCGGCGCGATCTTGTACACCGCGGTGTAGGTCACGCTCTTAAAAGGCTCATTGCCCTCAAGGGGATACTTCTCATCGTCAGTCATTAGGCTGTACTGCCTGTCATTGACATAGTCGCGCGACCAGCCGACAAAGTCGTACTTGGTGCCGTCTTTGTCAACAACCTCGGTTGCAGCTTTTACCTCCAGCGAAATCTGATCGCCAGAGTCGGTGCGCGAAAGGGAGCGCACGGAACCGGGGTTTTCCAGATTGCCATCGATATTCGATTGGACCTTGACTGCACTGGGGCGATAAACCGGATATAGTTCCACAGGTGCCTTGACCACGGTGTTTTTATTCACCATGGGAAGGCCGTCCGACCAAACGACATAGCCGCTGCCAACTGCCGGTTTGGTTTCCGTCCAGCCCGCGAACACGTTGTATGCATTCGTTGCGGCATCGATGTCGCCAATGTTATACGTTGGCAGCGGGATGCCGTCCTTAAGGCTGCCGAGAGAATCGCCCTGCTGAGCTACCTTACCGTCCACATCCTTGGCATTGAGATGGTACACGACCGCCAACGGCGAATAGTACGCCACGAATGTATAGGTCCCGCCGGGCTCCACCGGATAGGAATACGAGTTACCGCCGTTAGGTTCGATCTCCTTAACCTCGCCATTCGGAAGTTCGATTTCGACCTTATTCAGCTTGTATAGCTCACCGCCGGACTTGTATACCGTAGTTTCGATATCAGGGGTCACCGTTGCCGTAGCAGGATCGGTACCCGCGTTGATAACGGGAGCGATGTCGTGCTTATCGTACTTAGGCACATTGACCTTGTCCGTGCCATCAAAACCTGCGCGGTGCAGGTTGGTGGTGTACCTAACGTCGTACTTCGCGTACACCGGATAGGCATCCTGCCACTGGGTGACCTTAAAATCTGGTTTCACCAGATACGGTTCGGCCTTATCCGGGTCAGAAGTGGTGAAGGAATCGTCCTCGACATCGTAGATATACTTCCAGACGTCAGAACCCTTCTGGACCTCGGCGGTCGAAATCCAACCCAAGAACTTATATCTCGGATCCGGCTCGCCCTCAGAATTCAGCACAGCCATTTCAGTATCGGTTGGAGAAGACTCGAGGGTCAGATTAGGATCTGTAATTTGGTCGCTGTCCCCGCCGGAATTGTTATCAACCGTAACATCTGTATGGATGAATGGATACTTGTACGTGTACTGGGGATCCTTTTCGTCATTCTTCTTTTGGAGCAAATTACTCTCGTAGCGACGTGTCGTTTCCTTGTAGACCGTGCCATCTTTCTTATAAAAATCGACACGCGTCGTCACCATCGCACGCATGCGGTATTTCGAAGTGTAATTGATTGAAGCCTTTACGGTGTTCTTCTTTTCAGGAGTATTGAGATATGTCCATCGACCGCCGATTCTCTCAAGCGTCCAAAACTTCAAGCTATAACGATCGCTAGATGGCTTAAACGTGTACTGCAACGCATTAATAACCTTTTCCTCGTCAAACGTTCCAGAACCTGGGAAATCTGTATCCACAAGGACATTCTTTAGGGTATCCGCCCCCGTATCGTTTCTCACGTTATGCGAATATGCGCTCATTGGGGCCACGATTAGCGTATTGTTGTCGTAGTACCCCTCTGCGCACGAGCCCTCCTTATAGGCATTCTTATCGCCATGATTAACGTGCTTGGAACCCCAGTGCACCACGTTCTCTCGAACATAACTTGTGCCGACCTGATCGTTAAACGGTGTTTCGTACTCGTTCCATACAGAGCAAAGGAGTTCCGAGTTCGTGTATTCATCGTTCGCGTACGCGCGGACGTAATAATCCACACGGTACTCAAAGCGAGCGGTGTAGGTGTGCGGGACGGTCAGATCGACGCTGGCGGGAAGCTTATAGCTTGGGTCGCGGCTTACGCGCACCTCGACCTCGGACCCATCTGCATTCTGCTTGTTTTCATACCAGCCCAAGAAGCGATACCCTTCGGGCAGCTTGCCGTCCTCGGATATAGCTTTGCCGGATACGTCGAGCACCTGCACGGTATACGTGCTTGTGCCATCTTTTGCAGTCTCAACCTTAACGTTAGTTTTGCCCACACCGTCGCGCAGAGTCTTATTGTCGATTGCGTCCTGCTCATTGCCTTCGAACACCGTCATGATGTTCGACACGTAGTCGCTGTACACCGGATAGAAGTCGGTTGGACGGACAACGGTGATCTCGCTACCCGCAGGATAAAAAGCTCCCTGATTTTTAAGATCGGCTAACTGAGTCGAGGTGATGGCGGCATAGGCGCCATTCATGCTCTTATTGGCGTTCGGCTGCGTGGTCCATCCAATAAACGTCGCGGTTGTCGACAAGCTGCCACGATCCTCGGGGGCAGCTGGCGTCAAACCGACGCCATAGCGGTACCAATCCGTCGACTTGTCATGCGCGACACCGCTCCGGTAATCGAGCGTCTCGCCCTTAACGTTATAGAACAGCACCTGCGCCTCGTATGAAGCGATAAAGAGGTCATTGCCCTTGAAGCCCTCGCTCTTGGCATGGTCCTTGCCGTTGTCGGCAGTGTAGCTCGAGGACGCCTCGTGCTTCGTGTTCTTCTCGACACGCTTGCCGTCCTTAACAGCAGCAGCATCGGTCTTACCGTCAAACCAGCTGTTGTCTTGGTCAATGCGATTCACACGCACATCGGGCTCGCGGAACCAGCCCATAAAGCGGTAGCCGCCGTTCGCCTCGCTCAGCCCCGCGGGCTTTGCGGAGGTTTCCTGCCTGAACGTTACCGACGTATCGCCCTGAGCTAAGCCCTGTGCCGTTCCGGCCAGCACAGCGCTCACCGCAAAGGTATACGGATCCGTGGTCGCCTGATCAGTACCAAGTTTGGTCGCCTCGATTGTCGCGGTGCCCGCGCCGGGAAAATCAATCGTCGCCTTAACGCTCTGGCCGTGCACGGGGATATTCAGCTTGTAGTCCATCGCCCACTCATTGGTGTGCTGGCCACCCAGGGCATTGTCGTTATCAGTCGAGCGCATGGTACCGGCACAGAAATCGTAGTCGTGCTCTTCCCACAGCTCACGCGTGGTGTAGCGCTCGTCATCCCACGGACCGTAGCTGTCGCCCTTGGTGGTGCCGTCGCCGCCAAACGAAGGTATCTTTTTCTTAGCCGCAGTACCCTGGCTGCTGCCGCTTAGGCTCACGCTCGGCTTAAAGTAGCACTCGGCGACCGTGGCGTCGCCCTTGTTGGCGCGCGCAGCAATACCGCCCAGGTTCACATCGTTTTGGATGATGGGAATCACGGCGATGGGGTTGTACTGGCGCGAGCTCAAATCGCCGGCGAAATGGCTGCGAGTGATTTCATTACCGCTTTTAGACAAGATGCGGCCTGCAAGACCGCCCGTCCAAGCGCGCGTTACGGAGACAACGCCCACGTAAGAAGCAGCATAGCTATAGCATTTCGCCGTTGAAAAGCAGTCAATGACTTTAGCGCCTTCTGCCATGCAGCCCACAAAACCCGAGGCGTACACGTTGTTGCCGCCCAGGGCGCCAATGGCCACATCGTATTTATTGGTAACGTCGGTCATGCCCTTCTCGGCAATCGAGCCATCCTCGTTGCGCGTAGGCGTCACGCGGCAATACTCGATGGTCGAGTTCTTAACGTAGCCGGCAAACGCCGCCATATACAGGCCCTCGCCACCGATTGCCTGTACGCCCGAAGTCGTGTTGTTAACGGCGCGGCCACCACGGACCTCGCAGTTGTAGAGGGTGCAACCGTCGAGCTCGCCGGCAATCAGGCCCCCCTCAAAACCCGCATTGGTAATCACATTGAGCATGTTGTTGGCACACGTAACGTGCAGGGTGCTCTCCATGACCATGACGTTTTCGAAGTGAGTCTTAACCGCCTTGCCCACGATAATGCCGCCACGGAAGTCTGCCCAAATGTTAGCGTCCTTAACTAGGAAGTTCTTGATGGTGGCGCCATCGGTCTCGGCAAAAAAGCCCGTATCGCGCTCGGGATCCAACATATTGTTGGCGTAGTTAAGACCCGTCACGGTGTGGTTTTGGCCATCGAAGACGCCCCTAAAGGGATAGTCCTTGTTGCCAAAGGAGAGGTGCTTGACCGTATTCGCAACAATGGCGTTCATATCTTCATCGTTAAGAACGATATCGTTATCGAGATAGACGCGCCACTGCGACGTGTCGCGTTGACGCGACAGCGCGACGCACGCCAGGAAGTCGTTCCTGTTTGTGATATGGAATTCGGTCTGATCCTCGGCATGCGCTGCCGCCGGCAGCGCCATAACGCAGCAAAGGGCAATCGCCGCGACGGCAATCAGCCTGTTGAGCACACCTCGGTTCACGATCTTAATCTTCATGGGCTAGTTCGCCTCCGGCCAGCCCGCGACGTCAAGCACGTCGAGGACAGAATCGTTTGTCTGCTGGTTTTTGGCCTGCACGGCCTGAACGTCGATATCGAGTTTGAATGAGCCGCCGCGCGCGGCATCGTGGTAGTCGCCCACAAATCGCAGCGAGTCCATAAGGCTCTCCGTCATGACGCCGGGATCGAGCACACCCCCGCGTCCGGCAAGGCCGCGATAGTAAAACCACCCATCGCCACCATCGACCCACGGGGAGCCATCGCCCGCGCTCACGTTAAAGGCAACGTTGCCCGAGGCATCCGCACTCGAACCGTCGGGTGCCACTGACGTCATGCGCAGACGAGCGCGAACATACTCGGGCTGTACGCCGGCGTTCTCCACGCGCACAATGCGGCTGATGTCAGAGCCCCCGGCCTTGGTGTCGGGATAGTCCCCGTGCTCGTTGGCCTCAAACGGAATCTCTTCGCCTTGCTCGTTTAGGGTGTATTCGCAGACTCGTACCTTCACGCTGCCAAACGATAGGACGTTGTTCGCCGGAACCATATCAACGGTAAAAGCCAGCGTGCCACACAGGCACGCCAGGGCCAACAGCGCAATCGCGGCAAGCGCCAAGGTGCGTTTCTGATTGTCGGAAAGATTGTTGAGCATTATGTTCGCCAATCGTCGATCAAAGGAGAACCGAGATCCCGACCCGAATATAGGGGTTGGGGAGCGGGTCGGGATCTCGGTGGAAGGGGGATTACTTCTTGGTCTTAGCCCAGGCCTTGGCCTGAGCAACAGCGTTGGCGGCAGGAGTAGCCTCCTCGCCCTTCTGGCCGTCGCCGAAGATGTAGGCGGAAACCGTCATCTTAGGAGTGGTGGCAACCATAGAGCCCTCCAAGGTGCTGGGGAACACAACCTTGCTAAAGAGCTCGCCGGTGTAGACATCATCGGAGGCATCCTTGGCTTTCAGAACGGCAGGAACGCCAGTCGTGGAGCCCTTGGCATACATGAACAGGCCGCTCAGATACTTGCCATCGGCGGACGTGGTCACCTCACCATCGACCGGCTTCCAGTTGTCGTTGAGGGTGAAGTACGGGGTGCTCGCGGGAGCGGCGGTGTCATTGACCATGGCGTTCTTCACATAGATAAACACGTAGGCGTCATCGGAGCCCTTCTTGACGCCGACGTTGGGGTTCTTATCGGCAGTTGCGCCGGGAACGATCTTGGAGTCGTCGACCCACTTGGTCTCGAACAGGTAGGCCTTGCCAGTGTTCGGATCATTGGGTTTCGGCTTCTCGGGATTGTCCGGATCAGGCTTGTTTTCCGGGTGGCCAAAGCTACCAACCGTAAACACGTTCTCCAGCGACTGCGTGGCCGTCAGCCATGCATAGGTGCCCACGCCGGCAGCCAGTACCAGCAGCAGCAAGGCGGCAATGATGCCGTAGCGCTTTTTCTTCTTGTTTTCCATCGTTCTCTTCCTTTCGAAAATCGACTTCCCCGGCAACGGCCCTTGCCGTTGCCGGCACCTCTCCCCTGCCGCTATGAACGCCGCCCCTTCGCATGCGCGCGGGCATGATTGCCCGCAGGCTCGTCGGGAACCATCCGATCGAGCACAATCGACGCCGCGACTAGCAGCGCCAGAACGGCCACCACAACAAGCAAACCGGGCATCGTCGTGCAATATGCATTAACGAAGCCCAGGTAAGGGACACAAAAAGAGACGACGCCGATCACGCGTGAAAAAGGCGTCTGCTCGGCGTCGTGCATGATGATTCCATCTGCATTTTTGTTTGCGATTCCCTGCGTGCTGATCGTCTGCGCCACAGGGTCGACCTCGTACACCTGGTGAGTCACCACAGCGCCGTCCGATCGGTAAAAAGTTGCACTGTCGCCCACGGCAATATTCGTTGGGTCAACCTGGTGAACAAACACCATGGAGCCGACGGGGAGCTCGGGTTCCATAGAGCCCGAGAGCACGGCGAAGGGCATGTAACCAAATGCACGGGGAGCGAAAGAAACGACGGCAAGGGCTATGACAAGCGCGAGCGCCATGCCACTAAGAAGTGAAATAAATCGTCTGAATCCGCGCGCTGCCAACGTGATTATTTCATCCCCATCGAGGCCATATTCGATCCCATCAAGGATTAGCCGCTTTTCTAAGACGTTTAATAGATGAGTTCGAAAAAGCCAATCTGAAATCTATTTCTAACAATCACCGTAGCTACTTCCGCGTTTTTATCAACGTCTTTCCGCCAAATGCTACTATTTTTGCCGTAAGTGGTTATTTGTCCCCGCACTTGTCTGCTTTATCCAACGCCTGCGGCTAACCCCTACACAACTTCTCAATAGAGGGTCTAATATTTTGTACGGCTCAGATATCGTACCCCCCCCCATTAAATTTATACTGCATTTAGTATCGTTTATTTTCAACCCCCTTATTCATGCCTCTACGGCTACCCCGCGTAGCCCTCAGCCCATACCTTCTGGAAATCCCATCCATCCGGAAACCCCGTCCCACTCTGAATACATCCAGCGAACGCATGCGAGCGTGTTGTCCAGAACGGCCTCGTCATCGGGGTGATGGAAAATGTCACCCCAAACGCTTGCCACGGTTCCGCCCACAAGTGGCAAGAAAAAAGCCTCGAGAATATCGAGGCTTTCACATTTGTATTGCTTTGCACGAAGGACCGCGAACGGCGAAGCTACTCTCCCAGCACGGCCTTTTTGGCGGCTGCAGCCATGTAATCCAGATCATCCTTGGTGGGGTGATCCTTTGCGGCAACCCAGTTGTCGAGCAGCAACTTAGCGCGGGCGTTGTCGGGATCTTGCTCGAGCATGGCCTCGTAGCGCTGCTTGACCGCGGGGCCCATCTTGCCCTGGCACATCGCCCAGCCCACCAGCTCGGCATCATCGGCCAAATTGGAGGTCACACGATCGATAATCTGCTGGTAATAGCTCTGATCGGCACCAAAACCGCAAGTACCAAACAGAAAGACGCGCTTGCCGTGCAAGGCGGAGAGTAACGCCGCGACCGAAGGCGTGCATGCGCCCTTGTCGCACCAAAAACCGACGAGCACCGTATCGGCAGCGCAGGCACCCTGCGCCTCGAGCGCAACCTGATCTGCATCCGCATCGTCGCTCAGCGCGGCAGCGTGAATAAACTCGACGCCTGCAGCCTGCAGGGCACGCTTGATTGCGCCCGAAACCATCCTGGTATTACCGCTCTTGCTGTTAACCACCAAAGAGCACGTCATAGTCACGTTGCCTCGTATCCCCCAAAACTAAAGCCACTAATGCAATTTATTAGATGAATATCTTAGTACTAACGCGACAGATGTAAACCACCGTCTGTCGATTGATTAATTTGCCCCACGGACTTGCTCACTGGGCAAACTGGCTGCGGTAGAGCTCGGCATAGAAGCCGCTCGCCGCTATCAGCTCGTCGTGCGTGCCGCGCTCGATAATCTCGCCGTCGCGCATGACCAGAATGCAGTCGGCGTTGCGGATGGTGCTCAGGCGGTGCGCCACGACAAAGCTCGTGCGACCGGCCATGAGCTCGTCGAATGCCGCCTGCACCTGCAGCTCGGTGCGCGTATCGATGCTCGAGGTCGCCTCATCCAGCAGCAAGATAGCCGGGTCGGTGAGCATAACGCGCGCAATGCACAGCAGCTGCTTTTGGCCCTGGCTAAACGTACCGCCGTCCTCGCCAATCACCGTGTCGTAGCCGCCTGGCAGCTGCACGATAAACTTGTGCGCGTGCGCGCGCTTGGCGGCTTCGATAACCTGCTCGCGCGTGGCGCCTGGGCAACCGTAAGCAATGTTGTCCGCCACCGTGCCCTCGAACAGCCACGTATCCTGCAACACCATGCCAAAGGCGCGGCGTAGGCTCGCGCGCGTGTAGTCACGCGAAGACCGACCATCGACCATGATGCGGCCGGCATCGATATCGTAAAAACGCAGCAGCAGATTGATGAGCGTTGTCTTTCCGCAGCCCGTGGGACCGACCAGGGCAAAGCGCATGCCGGGCTTGGCCTCGATGCAGATATCCTGCAGCAGCTTGCGGTCGGGCACATAGCTAAAGTCCACATGCTCAAAGGTCACCTCACCCTGCGGGGCGGCAAGTTCCACGGCGTCCGATGCATCGGGCTCCTGCTCGCGTGCATCGAGCAGCGCGAACATGCGACGCGCCGAGGCGTACGCGGTCTGGATCTGCGTAATGACGTTGGTAACCTCGTTGAACGGCTTGGTGTACTGGTTGGCATAGGACAGGAAAATCTGCACGCCGCCCACCGTAAGCGCCGCCGGCACGCCCGTGATCACGCCCACGCAGCCGATCACAGCGACCACGGCATAGATGATGTTATTGATAAAGCGCGTGCCGGGGTTTGAAAGCGAGCCCATAAACTGTGCGCGCTCGCCTGCCGTATAGAGCTCGGCGTTGAGGGCGTCGAAGCACTGTTGAGCGTGCGGGCCGTAGGCGAAGGCGTCCACGAGCTTTTGCTCACCCACATACTCCTCGATATGACCGCCGAGTTGGCCCTGGATGCGCTGCTGTGCCGTAAAGCTTTTGTTAGAAAGCTTGGCAATAGCACCGGCTGCAAAAATGGAAAGCGGCGTGACGAGCACCACCACAAGTGTCATGGTCAGGTTGATGGAGAGCATAAACGCGAGCGTGCCAACGATGGTGATAACGCCGGTGAAAAGCTGGGTAAAGCCCTGCAGCAGACCGTCGCCCACCTGGTCGACGTCGTTGACCACACGGCTCATAAGGTCGCCGTGGGCATGGCTGTCGATAAAGCTGAGCGGCATGCGGCTGAGCTTGTCGCTTGCCTCCACGCGCATGTCGCGCACCGTCTCGTAGGACAGACGGTTGACGCAATAGCCCTGCAGCCACTGAAAGGCCGCAGCACCTACGACGACAATCGCGAGTTTGGTGACAAGCGGCAGCAGCGCATCGAAATCCACCTGCCCGGCGGCGACGATAAGATCGATGCCCTCGCCAATGAGGATGGGTGTGTAGAGCTGCAGAATCACCGAGACGGCAGCACTCACAAACGACG
Source organism: uncultured Collinsella sp. (assembly GCA_900544225.1). Taxonomy (GTDB): domain Bacteria; phylum Actinomycetota; class Coriobacteriia; order Coriobacteriales; family Coriobacteriaceae; genus Collinsella. Next base: position 582 of record UQUD01000018.1, on the reverse strand, counting down.
CCGTAAACGAAATGCGGTGCGGACGGACGTAGCCCAGCAGGCGGCGAGTTACCGCGCCCACGGGGTAGCGCTCGGGGTCGCCGGGCTGGCGCGGACCGTCACCCAGGTCGTTGAGGTTATCGTTGCCGGACACGTTGGCCGTCATCGTGGCGACCGAGCCGGAAGAGGTGTACGGATTCATTTAGCAGCCCTCCTTTGCGCAGACGGATGCGGGGGCGGTCGGAGCGGACGCGGGCGTCGTGCTCCCCTGCTGGCCCTCGAGCTCCTCGCGGCGCAGCTGCGACTGGCAAATCTCGCGATAGAGCTGACAGGCCGCGTACAGCTCATCGTGCGTGCCCAGGCCCGCGACCGAGCCGTGATTGAGCACGCAGATCATGTCGGCGTCGCGCACGGTCGAGACGCGCTGGCTCACAATCACCGCGGTCAGCGGCAGCCCGCCCTCGGCGGCACCGCGCATGCTGCGCTCGCGAATGGCGTGGCGAAGCGCGGCATCGGTCTTAAAGTCGAGCGCCGAGGCAGAATCGTCCATGATCAGAACCTGCGGCGAGCCCACTAAGGCGCGCGCGATAGTCAGACGCTGAC
>UQUD01000017.1 GCA_900544225.1 uncultured Collinsella sp. | reverse complement strand
CGAGCGGGGGCTCCTATCTTTTTAGTGCCCTCGGATTGGGTCATAGTGTCTGTCGTTGCCAAAAGAATGATCCCTTAGGGACGGAGGAAAACGGATCAGTTTGGGCGGTGCTGGCGCCAAGGTTTAAGACCGACGTTGTCCCTTGTTGCTTCCCTACCAGACGGTGAACTGGGCGTTTTCTGTGTTCCAATGGACATCGCGAACGTAGTCGCGCACGCCCGTCGCATCTCGTGCTTCGAACAACTCAAGAATATGGGCATGTTCGTTGTTGGCTTTGTTGAGCAGTTTGCACGCCGTCTCCTGGTCGACAGTCTCGTAATCGCGCTTGATAAAGCAGCGCTCGAGCTGCGAGATCATATCGCGCAGACGGTCGTTGCCGCAGCGGTTGAAGTACGTCAGATGAAAGTCTCGCTGAATGTCGTCATACTTTCGGATGAGACCGCCTTGGATCGCGAGGTCCATAGAGCCGACGAGAAATTTCAGCTGCGTAATGTCATCGTCGGTTAGGTTCGGACAGGAGAGATATGCGGCCTGCCCGTCGAGCGGTCCCATAATCTCAAAGACTTCAACGGCGTTTTGCTGATCGAACCCACGGACGCGGAATCCGCGGCGGGGGAGATTGTCCAGGTAGCCATCGCTTGCCAGCTGGATGAGCGCTTCGCGGACCGGCGTGCGCGACACGCCCATGGCATCGCAGATCGTCTGCTCGCTCAGCCGGTCGCCGGCGGACAATTCGCCGGCGTCAATACGGCTCGAAATATAGTCGTATACGTGGTCCTTCAGGGGCCTTCTGAGCGTTTCCATGAGCTTATGTTCCTTAACTGTATATTTCTAAAATTAAATACGTTTCGCTTGAATAGCTCAATTGAATTATAGAACGACCAGCTAAATCGCGCTACTTTGCGCCGATACGTAAGAATACGCTTACCGATGAATATCTACCGTTCAGTATTGTATACAATATACAAAACAGGAAAACCGCACTAAGATAAAGCCATCGAAAGGAAGGCGGGCGCGAAGAAGTCCCGCTCTCTGCTAAGAGATCCAAGGAGGATCATCATGACCAAGTTCAGCCACGTCATCATCCGCCGCCCCGGCAAGTCCCTGAGCAATGGCATCACGAGTGCCCCCGAGCTTGGCCAGCCCATCTACGAGCGCGCCATCGAGGAGCACTACGATTACGAGCATGCGCTCGAGCAGTGCGGCGTGGATGTCTCGGTGCTGCCGGCACTCGAGCAGTATCCTGACAGCTGCTTCGTCGAAGATCCGGCCGTTATCACTCGCTGCGGCGCCATCATTACCAACCCCGGCGCCGATAGCCGCAACGGCGAGAAGGACGAGATCGAGCCGGCCGTCCGTCGCTTCTTTGACGACGAGCATGTCAAGCACATCGTTTCTCCGGGCACGCTCGACGGCGGCGACGTCATGATGGTCGGCGACCATTTCTACGTCGGTCGCTCCGCTCGCACCAACGAAGAGGGCATCCGCCAGTTCTGCGAGATTCTCGAGGGCTGGGGCCTCGAGGGTTCCGAGGTTCCGCTGGAGGAGGTCCTGCACCTCAAGACGGGCGTCAACTACATCGAGGACAACAACATGCTCGTCTCCGGTGAGTTTATCGATAAACCCGACTTTGCCCAGTACAACAAGATCATCGTGCCCGAGGACGAGGCTTACGGCGCCAACTGCATCTGGGTCAACGGTACGGTCATCGTCGCCGAGGGCTATCCGACCGTGCTCAAGGCCGTGCAGGATCTGGGCTACAAGACGCTCGTCGTCGATACCTCCGAGTATCGCAAGGTCGACGGTGGCCTTTCTTGCCTGTCGCTGCGCTTCTAACGCGATGGCTGTAACAGTCTGATGATCGCTTGACCGATGGCCCGGCACCCGATTCGGGACGTCCGGGTCATCTTTCGTTCGATCACATGATGAAGGGGGTGCACATACAATGGCCTCTAAAGCTCAAAACGACGAGATTATCGACCCTAATGGCCTCGATCTCTTTCGTCTGACCATGATGGTCATTACCGCCAGTATTTGTGGCGGCATCTTCTCGCTTGCCGGCGATATGGCAGCGGGCGGGGCAAATACCGGTGCAGTTATCGTCTCGTGGGGAATTTGCTTTATTGGCGTCTTTGCGCTGATGATGGTGTTCAACGGTTTGTCTCAGGCCCGTCCCGACCTGACCGGCGGCATCTATGCATACGCTGCGGCCGGTTTTGGCGATTACATTGGATTCAACTCCGCCTGGGGCTACTGGATCAGCGCATGTCTTTCCAACGTGAGCTTTGCGCTCTTGCTGTTTAGCGCGCTGGGCTATTTCTTCCCTGCGTTTGGCGCGGGCAACAACTTGCTTTCCATCGTCTGCGCCAGTGTGTTTTTGTGGTTCCTTACCGCCCTTGTGCTTCGTGGCGTTAAGGAGGCTGCGGGCATTAACACGATCGTTACGTTGGCGAAGCTGGTGCCGCTGGGACTCTTTGTGCTGAGCATCGTGCTCCTGGGCAAGTTCAACGTCGATATCTTTATGGACAACTTCTGGGGAGAGCCGGCTGGTCCTGGCTTTGGCGAGCAGGTTGTCTCGACCATGATCGCCCTTGTCTGGGTCTTCACGGGCATCGAGGGCGCTGTCGTTATCTCGGGCCGTGCAAAGTACGTGCGTGACGTCGGCCGCTCGACGGCACTTGGATTCGCGGCTGTGTTCACGCTGTATCTGATCATCTCGATGCTGTCACTCGGCATTATGCCGCGCGAGGAGATGGCACAGCTCGCAACGCCCTCCATGGCGGGAATTCTCGAGTGCGCAATCGGTCCTGTTGGCGCTGCCATCGTAAACCTTGGCGTTATTCTCTCGCTGGTCGGCGCGATGCTGGGCTATGTCATCATTGCGTCCGAGACGCCGTTCGAGGCAGCACGCCAGGGATCCTTCCCTCTGGCGTTTGCCAAGACGAACAAGCACGACGCCCCGGTGGTAACGGTTCTCGTGAGCTCCGGCATTACGCAACTCTTCTTGATCGTGTCGTATGTGGCGGCGAGCACGTACCAGTTCTTCTACAGCTGCGCAGTTAATACGATCCTAGTTCCGTACGTGTGCTCGGCAGCTTATTACATGGTGATTGGCTGGAAGAACGAGCATCTGGACGGGCCGCATGCGCCAAGCGTCGGCAAGGCGCGCTTCTTCGGTACGCTCGGCTTCATCTACACATTGTTCCTGGTGTGGTCGACGGGTCTTCAGGGCGTTATGATCACGACGATTCTTTTTGCTCCGGCCATTCCCGTTTATATGCTGGGCGAGCGAGGCCGCGGTAAGCCGGTACTTCCGCATCTGCACGACAAGCTGATCGCAGCGGTGGTCATTGTCGTGGCAATCATTTCGCTGTATCTGCACTTTGCCGGCATTGCGCCGATTGTCTAAGGCTATGGCGAGTTTCATTGCTAGGTAAGCCGGCGGGCATCGCGTATCGGTGCTACTTGGCATTCCATAGCTGATGTGGGTCTCTATAACGTGCCTATGTGAGCGCCCACCAAGCCCGCGCAGGTGACATTTGTTGCCAGCGCGGGCCTTTGCTGTTGCGGCGAAATGCTGCCGGCAGCTGGGGACGTTCCTGTTGTGCCGGCGCCTTGGGACACTCCTTGGTTGTTTTGCATGCGACGAAGGGAATGGATCATTTTGTCGAGGGGGCGGGCGGCTTTCGGTCCTCGGGGAAACCACGGCCCGGAATCCCCCTTGCACCGATCTGTCGATTGAACATCGTTGTGTGTTCGCGCTATCATGCATGGTTACAATTGGTTAGCCATGGCAAACGGTTAGCCATGGTAAACAAAATGCAACGCCCTGTGGGCGCCGGGGGAGGAACGCGGACGTGAGACTCGATACACTCGAGATTGGAAAGGACGCCGTTGTCGCATCGGTGGCATCGGACGACCAGGCACTCCGACAGCATATTTTGGACATGGGCCTAACGCCGGGCACCGAAGTCACCATGATGAAGTACGCCCCCATGGGCGACCCGCTCGAGATTCGCCTACGCGGCTACGAGTTGACGCTGCGCAAGGACGATGCCGCTCGCATCGAGCTCGTGGGCATTCACGACACCGATACGGGTCCGCGCGCTAACGCCGCAATCGGCACGACGGAGCATCCGGCCCTGGGCGAGGGGACGTATTCGCCCCGCGCGGCAAAGACGGCCGTGCCCGAGGGCGCACCGCTGCATTTTGCCCTCGCCGGCAACCAAAACTGCGGCAAGACCACGCTGTTCAACCAGCTGACGGGCTCCAACCAGCATGTCGGTAACTTTCCTGGCGTGACGGTCGACCGCAAAGATGGCGCCATCCGCAACCACCCCGAGGCGAGCGTCACTGATCTGCCCGGCATTTACTCTCTGTCGCCGTACACGGGCGAGGAGATCGTAAGCCGCCAGTTTATCCTGGATGAGCACCCCGACGCCATCATCGATATCATCGACGCCACCAACATCGAGCGTAACCTTTACCTGACGCTGCAGCTTATGGAGCTCGATCGACCCATGGTCATCGCGCTCAACATGATGGACGAGGTGACGGCCAACGGCGGCGCCGTGGACGTCAATTTGCTCGAGAGCCTGCTGGGCGTGCCTGTTGTTCCCATTAGTGCTGCCCGCAACGAGGGTATTGGCGAGTTGGTGGATCATGCCTTGCACGTGGCGCGGTTCCGCGAGCGTCCCGGTCGCCTGGACTTCTGCGCGCCCGATGGTCCGGACGGCGGCGCGCTGCATCGCTGCATTCACGGCATCGCCAACCTTATCGAGGACCATGCCGCGACGGCGCACATTCCCGTGCGTTTTGCGGCGACCAAGCTGGTTGAGGGCGACGAGCTGGTGACCGAGGCGCTTCACCTGGACCGCAACGAGCTCGACGCCATCGAGCACATCATTAGCCAAATGGAGGGCGAGGCCGGCACCGACCGTCTATCTGCGCTGGCTGACATGCGCTTCGGCTTTATCGGCGACGTGTGCGGGCGTTGCGTCGTCAAGCCGCACGAGAGCCGCGAGCACGTGCGCTCCGTCAAGATTGACCGCATCCTGACGGGTCGCTACACGGCCATCCCGGCGTTCCTGGTGATCATGGGTCTCGTCTTTTGGCTGACGTTTGGCGTGATCGGCGCGGCGTTGCAGGGACTTATGGAGGACGGCATCGCTGCCATCATCGCCTCGGCCGATGCGGGTCTCAAGGCGTTCGGCACCAACGACGTAGTGCGCTCGCTGGCTGTCGACGGCGTGCTTACGGGTGTGGGCAGCGTGCTGACCTTCCTGCCGATTATCGTCGTGCTCTTCTTGTTCCTTTCCATTCTGGAAGACTCGGGCTACATGGCGCGCGTGGCCTTTGTCATGGATAAGGTATTGCGTCGCTTTGGCCTGTCGGGCCGCAGCTTTGTGCCCATGCTCGTCGGTTTTGGCTGCACCGTGCCGGCTATCATGTCGACCCGTACGCTCCCATCCGAGCACGACCGCAAGATGACCGTCATGCTCACGCCGTTCATGAGCTGCTCGGCCAAGCTGCCGGTTTACGGCTTGCTGTGCGGAGCATTCTTCCCGCAGGCGACGGTCCCCGCCATGGTCTCGCTCTATCTGATTGGCATTGCGGTCGGCTGCATTGCCGCTCTGGTGCTCAACCGCACGGCATTTAAGGGCGACCCGGTGCCGTTTATCATGGAGCTTCCCAACTACCGCTTGCCGAGTGTCAAGACGACGGTGATGCTGGCATGGGATAAGGCCAAGGACTTTATTACCAAGGCCTTTACCATTATCTTTGCCGCGACCGTGGTCATCTGGTTCCTTCAGACGTTCGACATCCGCTTTAATGTGGTCGCCGATCAGTCGCAGAGTCTGCTTGCCGGTCTGGGTAGCATTATCGCGCCGGCGCTGGCGCCGCTTGGCTTTGGCGACTGGCGTGCATCCACGGCGCTCGTCACCGGACTTATCGCCAAGGAGAGTGTCATCTCGACCCTCACGGTGCTTTTGGGCGCGACCTCGCCTGCGGTGTTGTCGACCATGTTTTCGCCGTTCACCGCCTACGTGTTTTTGGTCTTCACGCTGCTGTATCCGCCCTGCGTGGCTGCCATCGGCGCCGTCAAGAGCGAGCTGGGCGCGCGCTACGCCGTTGCCGTATTCGCATTTCAAGTGACGGTCGCCTGGATCGTGGCGTTTGTCGTGCATTCGGCGGGCATATTGCTGGGGCTGGCTTAGTTATTTATTGACGGCGCAACCTCTGTGTATCGAATTGTTTTCGGCCCCGCATCTGTTGCTGACAGATGCGGGGCCGTTGCTATATAATCGCCTCCACTCAAAATGATTGGAGACGTTATATATGAGTCAGGCAAGGCAAGACGGCATCACGCTCAGGCAGTGGCTCCCGCTCATCGGGCTCACCTGCTGCGCGTTCGTGTTCAACACGTCGGAGTTCATGCCCATCGGCCTGCTGACCGACATCGCTGCATCGTTTTCGCTCACCGAGGCCCAAGCTGGCATCATGATCTCGGTCTATGCCTGGGGCGTCATGCTGCTGTCGTTGCCGCTCATGGTGTTTGCCTCGCGCTTCGAGTTCAAGCGGATGCTGCTGGGCGTGCTGGCCGTGTTCTCGCTCGGTCAGTTCCTGTCCGCTGTGGCGCCGACCTATCCCATCCTGGTCTGCGCGCGCCTGGTGGTCGCTTGCGCACATGCCGTGTTCTGGTCAGTCGCCTCGATTATGGCCTCGCGCCTGGTCGACACTCGCCACGGCGCGCTCGCCATCAGCATGATCGCCACGGGCTCGTCCATCGCGCAGATCTTTGGCCTGCCTCTCGGTCGCGCTATTGGCTTGGCCGTGGGCTGGCGCATGACGTTTGCCGTGGTCGGGGGCCTCTCAGCCATCGCGGTCGTCTACCAGGCAGCGGTGTTCCCGGCCATGCCGGCGGGTGAGCGCTTTACCGTCAAACAGCTGCCCGAGCTGCTCAAGAACCCGCTCCTCATCGCGCTCTACGCAGTCACGGTCTTCATGGCGACCGGCTATTACGCAAGCTACAGCTATATCGAGCCCTTCCTGGCGCAGGTCGCGCACGTCGATGCGGGCGCCATCACCATGACGCTGACGGCGTTTGGCTGTTCCGGCTTGGTGGGCAGCTGGCTGTTCAGCCGCCTGTTCGACGGGCACCGTTTTCCGTTCCTTGCTATCACGCTTTCCGGCGTGCCGGTGGCTCTGCTGCTCATGGGGCCGGCCGCATCGTCGCTCGTGACAGTGCTTGCCGTCTGCGCACTGTGGGGTTGCTGCGCCACGGCCTTTAACGTGGCGTTTCAGGCCGAGCTCATCAAGCACACGCCGGCAGATTCGTCGGCCGTCGCCATGTCGATCTTCTCGGGCCTGTTTAACCTCGGTATTGGCACGGGCACCGCAATCGGCGGCGCCGTGGTTTCGGGTCCCGGTATCGCTTGGATCGGCTTCGCGGGCGGGTCGATTGCCGTCGTGGGCGTCATCCTCGCTATCACGGTGATGTTCCCAGCCATACGCCGCGCAAAGCCCGTCGCCTAGCCACATCCTCCTCATCAGTTGCGGTGAAATACGGACTGCTGGGCCCAATAAACCCGGCAAACAGTCCCTATTCCACCGCAACTTATTTTGGGGGAGGGGATGCACGGCAGGCATACAATGGATGGCGTTGTGTTGAGCTTACCGGGAGGCTGTTGTGTGGGCATACGAGACGACGTTCTATCAGATCTATCCGCTGGGCTTTTGCGGGGCTCCGCGCGAAAACGCTGCACCCGTTGCCGAGGATGAGCTCGCCCAGGCTGCCAACGCCGCGCCCAACCCCGATGCGCCCATCATGAAAATCGCCCAATGGGCCGACTACCTGCAAGAGCTCGGTATTGGCGCTGTGCTGATCAACCCGCCGCTCGAGTCTGATAGCCACGGCTATGATACGCGCAGCCTGCGCCATATCGACCGCCGCCTGGGTGGGGATGCCGATTTTGCCGCCGTATGCGAGACGCTGCACGCCCATGGCATCCGCGTGGTGCTCGATGCCGTCTTCAACCACGTCGGTCGCGGCTTTTGGGCCTTCCGCGATGTGCAGGAGCGCAAGTGGGACTCGCCCTACAAGGACTGGTTCCACATTAGCTTTGATGGCGACTCCTGCTATGGTGACGGCTTTTGGTACGAGGGTTGGGAAGGCCATTTTGAGCTTGTGAAGCTCAACCTGCAAAATCCCGCTGTGGTCGATTACCTGCTTGAGTCCGTGCGCCGCTGGGCCGAAGTCTTTGGCGTCGACGGTCTGCGCCTGGACGTCGCCTATATGCTCGATCGCGATTTTATGCGCCGCCTGCATACTTTTACCCGTGAGCTCAAGTCCGACTTTGTGCTGATTGGTGAGACGCTCCACGGCGACTACAACCAGATCGTCAACGACGAGATGCTCGACTCCTGCACCAACTACGAGTGTTACAAGGGCCTTTACTCCAGCTTTAATTCGGTCAACATGTTCGAGATTGCCCATTCGCTGCACCGCCAGTTTGGCGGCGATCCGTGGTGCATCTACCGCGGCAAACATCTGCTGTCGTTTGTCGACAACCACGATGTGCCGCGCCTGGCGAGCATCCTCACCGACAAGTCCTGTCTACGTCCTGCCTACGGCATGCTCTTTGGCATGCCGGGCATCCCGTGTGTCTACTATGGCAGCGAGTGGGGAATCGCCGGCGAAAAGGGCGGCCCCGATGGCGACTGGACGCTGCGACCTGCGCTCGATGAGCCTGCGCCCAACGAGCTGACGGCGTTCATCACGCAGCTCACGCACCTGCGCTCGGCCGACGACGCGGCGGCCCGTGCTCTCAACTACGGTGCCTATCGCAACGTGGTGATCCAGAACAAGCAGCTGCTGTTCGAGCGCGCCTGCGACGACGCGACGGTGCTTGTGGCGGTCAATGCCGTGAACGAGCCCTATACCTTTGGAGCCGGCGAACTCAACGGCTCCTTCGTCGACCTGCTTGCCGACGATGCTCCCACGGTCGAGCTGACGGGTACCCTTGAGCTTGCACCCTACGAGGTGCGCTATCTGCTGAGGGCCTAGCTCGTGGCCGCGCCGGACGAGGGCTATCAACATATTGAGCATGGGTTTGAACCCGTGTTTGACGAGCGCTCGCGCGTTTTGGTGCTCGGGTCGTTTCCCTCGGTGCTTTCGCGTGCCAATGCCTTTTATTACGGTAACCCTCAGAATCGCTTTTGGCGCGTGATGGCCGCATGCCTCGGTATGCCCGTGCCGCCCAACGAGGGCGACCCTTTGGCAAGCGGTGAGCCTGCGACGCTCGACGCCTCGATTGTCGCCAAGCGCTCCATGCTGCTGAACGGCGGCGTAGCCCTGTGGGACGTGATCGAGAGCTGTGACATTAAGGGCTCGAGTGACGCGAGCATTCGTAACGTTGTGCCGGCACATATCGAGCGCATTACCGGCGCAGCTCCCATTGAGCAGGTGATATGCAACGGTGGTACAGCTGGCCGGCTCTACAAGCGCTATCTACAAGAGCGCACCGGGCTGCCGGCCATCGTTCTGCCGTCGACAAGTCCCGCCAATGCGGCGTGGCGTCTGGAACGCCTTGTCGAGCGCTGGAGTGAAGCCGTTGATTGGCAGGCTTTTTCGATTTAGCAGTTTGAGTGCTCGGCAAGATGCCTCATAACGGCGTGCCAGATCGGTGTGGGCAGCGCAGACGTGGCGCGCACCATGCCGTCGGTGTCGACGCCACCCGTTGCGGCGCCACCGAGCTTCTGCGCGTGTTCGACGGAACACCCCATGCGCACAGCGCCCACGAGCTTGTCCATCGCTTCCGAAAACGGTCGGCGCAAGAGGCCCATGCGCGGGGAGCGACGAAGCGCTGCGATGCCGCTGCCGGCACAGATGACAACGCCGTCGCACCATGGCAGGTCACGTAGAAGACATGCCCGATACAGGCGGTCGAGAACTTCGTCCGCCTGCTTGTTGTTTTTGGACGCGGCCTGGACGACGACATAGATGCGTGTCTCTGTATTTCCAAGGCGATCGAGTATCTGCTCGGCGGCGATCATAGCCTCATCGTCAGCCACATCTTCAATGGCCAGCACGATGCCGTCTGCAACGTTGTCGGCATCATCCGCCTCCAAATCAACCGGGCGGGGGAGCGCGGTGCCAGAAAGCTGAGCATAGGCGGCGATGGCATCCTGCAAGTCCCAGAGCAAAAACTCAAGATCGGCGCTATTGGGAATGCTGATATACGCAATGGTTTGCAACGTTTTTGGTACATCGCCGCGTGCGGTCGTCTCCATGCCGCCTCCTTTCCGGTTGGTTTCCGTTTAGGTTACACCGTCTGGCGGCGCCTCGCCGCGCTATCCTAGTGCAACCCTTACGAAAGGAACGCCATGCGTCTGCCCATGAATACCTCGCTTGCCACGCTCAAGCCCTCCGGTATCCGCCGAATCAACGCGCTCGCCGCCCAGCACCCGGGGTGTATCGCGCTTGCGCTTGGCGAGCCCGATTTTCCCACGCCCGATGTGATTAGCGCCGAGGTGACCGCCGCACTGGACCGCGGTGACACGCACTATCCGCCCAACAACGGTCGCCCCGCCCTGCGTGAGGCGTTGTCTGCCTACATGGGGGGCGCGGGCCTTACGTTTTCCGCCGACGAGGTCATCCTGACCGACGGCGCGACCGAGGCCCTGTCGGCAACATTCATGGCCATGCTCAACCCCGGCGATGAGGTCATTATTCCCACGCCGGCCTTTGGCCTGTACGAGAGCATCGTCGTGGCCAACCACGCCAAAGCAGTCTTTTTGGATACGGAGCCTGCGCAATTTCAGATTGACGAGGATGCGCTTCGTGCTTGCGTGACGCCGGCGACCAAGGCCATCGTCATCTGCTCGCCCAACAATCCTACGGGCTGTATCCTCAACGCGGCTTCGCTCGACGCCGTGGCGCACGTGGCGGAGCAGATGGGCATCTACGTGGTCTGCGACGACGTATACAACCGCCTGGTCTATGTGGATGGCTACGAGCGCTTCGCCCAGCGACACCTGGAGCTGCGCGAGCAGACGGTCGTCATCGAGAGCTTCTCCAAGCCCTGGGCTATGACCGGCTGGCGCCTGGGTTGGCTCGCAGCCGCAGCCCCCGTCATCGCCGAGATCGCAAAAGCTCACCAATACCTAGTATCGAGCGCCGTCTCCTTCGAGATGGACGCCGCAGCCCGAGCCCTCACCGTCGACCCAACCCCCATGCTCGAAGTCTATCGAGCCCGTCGCGAACGCGTACTCGCAGCCTTAGACGCCATGGGCCTCGACGTAGTAGAGCCCGCAGGAGCCTTCTACATTTTCCCAAGCATCAAAAAGTTCGGCCTAACCAGCGAAGACTTCTGCATCAAAGCCATCAAAGAGGCAAACGTAGCCCTAGTCCCGGGCGACTGCTTCGGAACCGAAGGCCACGTCCGCCTCAGCTATTGCGTTTCCGACAAAGACCTAGACGAAGGACTAGCCCGCCTGTCCACCTTCATTTCAACCTTGTAGCCCTCAGGGATGCAACACATCAGCCCACCGACCCAAGCATTATGAGTGGGGCGCGTCGCTCAACGGACACGAGGATTCGCAGCAAAGGCAACGTAGCTCCGGCCGGGAGGGGCAGGGCGAGTTTTCCGTAGATTCCGCACGAGCCGAAGGCCACTTAATGTGGCCTTCGTGCGAGCCCAGGACTTGACCGAGCGGAAAACTCGCCCTGCCCCTCCCGGCCGGAGCGTATGCAGGGTTTGTGTACGAATCCTCGTGTCCGTTGACCGACGCCGGGGTCCCCGCCATAATACTTTCGGTTCACGCACGAATCCGCTGCCAGAGACAGCCGGCGCAAACGGGTCTTACCCGCGAGCTTAATGGGACTTCCCGCCAGCCGAGGTGGTCGAGTAGATATGTCTTCTCGCCCCCGTCGCTCATGCAGCGCGGGGGCTTTCTTTTTGGACATGCCCCCGTCACGTCCTTGTGGCGGACCGTGCCCGGAAAGAATTCGAGGAGGTGTAATTCATGCCCCAGCAGTACAAAATCGACAAGGTTGCAGAGATCGAGTCCCGTATCGCCGAGAACGCCGGTCTGTTCGTCGTCAACTACAACGGTCTGACGGTTAAGCAGGCTCAGGAGCTGCGTCATCAGCTTCGCGAGTGCGGCGCCGAGATGAAGGTCTACAAGAACAACCTGGTCAAGATCGCTCTCAAGAACCAGGAGCAGCCCGAGCTCGACGAGATTCTCGCCGGCCCCGTCGCTTATGTGTTCTACGAGTCCGAGCCGGTCGAGGCCGCTAAGGCCCTTAAGGACTTCTCCGCTAAGTCCAAGGGCGTCCTTGAGATCAAGGGCGGTATCTCCGACGGCAAGGCCGTTTCCGCTGATGATGTTAAGGCTATCGCCGAGCTGCCCACCAAGGATCAGCTTCTCGGCCAGATCGCCGGTCTCATCTCCGGTTTCGCTCGCGACATCGCTGTCTGCGTCAACGGCGTTTCCTCTGGTCTCGCTCGTTCGATCCAGCAGGTCTCCGAGCAGAAGGCAGCCTAGTCGCTGTTTTCACCCGCGGCGGCAACGCCGCACCCCTGGCGCATTCGCGCCGTGTTTTAACTGATCTCCGTGCACAGACACGGAAACCGAAAGGACTTAGAAATGGCTAAGCTTACCACCGATGAGATCATCGATGCTCTTAAGGAAATGACCCTTCTCGAGGCTTCCGAGCTCGTCAAGGCTATCGAGGACACCTTCGGCGTTTCCGCCGCTGCTCCTGCCGCTGTTGTCGCCGCTCCCGCTGCTGGCGCTGCTGAGGCCGAGGAGAAGACCGAGTTTGACGTCGTGCTCGAGGGCTTCGGCGACAACAAGATCCAGGTCATCAAGGCCGTCCGTGAGCTCACCAACCTTGGCCTGAAGGAGGCCAAGGAGGTCGTCGAGGGCGCTCCCAAGGCTGTTCTCGAGGGTGCCAAGAAGGAGGACGCCGAGGCTGCCAAGGAGAAGCTCGAGGCTGCTGGCGCTGCTGTCACCCTCAAGTAATCAGGCTTTCTCGCCAGATTTCTTTGCAGACGGGGTTCGCATTGCGAGCCCCGTCTTTTTTGTTTTTCGGTCCCTCGACATCGGTAGCTCAAACTGCCATGTTCTGTGATTTGCGTCGTATCGGGCACCCTGCCGTTGGGCAATAAAATTGCACCATTCGAGCAATAATTTGCGTTGACCTGCTGAAGAATTGTCTCTGCCTTGTAGCGACATATAGTTCCAGCGGTAAGATGCTTAGGTATCGCAATTTGGTCTGCGGCTGTGTGCCGCACGCATGGGGCGCTTTTGCGCCTGCGAAAGGATCTTTGAATAACATGAAGGCAATCATCCCCGCCGCCGGTCTTGGCACGCGTTTTCTGCCTGGCACTAAGTGCACGCCCAAAGAGATGCTGCCGGTGCTCGACAAGCCCGTCATTCAGTATGTCGTTGAGGAGGCGCTCGATCCCGAGGAGGTCGACGATGCCATCATCGTTACTTCTCCCGGTAAGCCTGAGCTACTGAACTACTTCCAGCCCGATCGCTCGCTCGAGAACCTGCTGCGCGAGCGCGGCAAGAACGCCTATGCCGACGCCGTCGCCCACGCTGGCGGTATGCCGGTCGACTTCCGTTATCAGTACGAGCCCAAGGGCCTCGGCCATGCTATCCGCTCTGCTGCCGACGCCGTGGCAGGGGAGAACTTCCTGGTTCTTCTGGGCGACTACGTTGTGCCTAACCGCGACATCTGCGACAAGATGCTCGCCGTTTCCAAGGAGCACGGTGGCGCTTCGGTTATCGCCGTCGCTGCTTGCTCGCCCGAGGAAGTCAGCCGCTACGGCGTTATCGCCGGCGAGCGCGTCGGTTCGCTCGAGGGCGCCGAGGACGTTGCCGATGCAGAGCCGGGCGCTGTCTGGCGTATCGGCGGTCTGGTCGAGAAGCCCGCTCCCGAGGCTGCTCCGTCCAACCTGTACATCGTCGGCCGCTATCTGCTGAGCCCGCTGGTCATGGACCTGCTGGCAGATCAGCAGGCCGGCAAGGGCGGCGAGATCCAGCTCACCGACGCCATGGCCCGTTCGCTCGACCGCGAGGCCATGTATGCCGTCGTCATCGACCCGCTGTCGGGCTACGACACCGGCACTCCCTCTGGCTGGATGGCCACCAACGCCCTCATGGCTGCAAGCGATCCCCGCTTTGCAAGCGCCTTCTGGGACGCCATCGACGAGCGCGGCGGATTGATGCGCAAGTAAGCCTTCGGACATCGACATTTACGGGCGCGGACCTCGGCTCGCGCCCGTTTTTTATAAGAGCTGCGATTGCCGGCTCTCTGTTCACAGAAAATATATGAACAGATGTTCGATACACATACATCTACCTGCGTATTTTCTGTCGAAAAACTTTGCTACTCCAAAAAATCAATCGCGTCAAGGCTTTTCTTGCCCAACGGTCGCTACCTGATAAACTATTAGGTTGCGATAACTGGCGAAGCTATGCCTCGCCAACCCACCGAGCATTTCCGTGAAGGAGGAAAAACCTGGTGACCTACGCATACACTGCCACTGAGCGCAAGCGCGTCAGCTTCGGGAAAATCCCGGAGGCCATGGAGCTCCCCAACCTTATCTCTGTTCAAAGGGAATCCTTTGAGCGTTTTAAGGACGAGGGCCTTCGTGAGGCGTTCAAGGAATCCAGCCCCATCCAGAGCCAGAACCATGTTCTCGAGGTTACCTTCGGCGAGCATCAGTTCGGCGACCCCGCGCACACCGTCGAGGAGTGCCGCGAGAAGGATATGACCTATCAGGCTCCGCTTCTGACCGACGTCCGTCTCACCAACAAGGAGACCGGCGAGATCAAGGAGCAGCTCGTCTTTATGGGCGACTTCCCCATGATGACCGATCAGGGCACCTTCATCATCAACGGTACCGAGCGTATCGTCGTCTCGCAGCTCGTCCGCTCCCCGGGCGTGTACTACAGCTCCGAGATGGATTCGGGCAAGCAGATCTACAAGGCCCAGATCATTCCGTCCCGCGGTGCCTGGCTTGAGTTTGAGGTCGACAAGCGCGACCAGCTCATGGTCTCCATCGACCGTAAGCGCAAGCAGAGCGCCACGATGTTCCTGCGCGCCCTTGGCATCGCCGTCACCAACGACGACATTATCGAGCTACTCGGCAACTCCGATGTGATCAAGCGCACCCTGGAGCGCGACACCGCCCTCACTCGCGAGGACGCCCTCATCGAGATCTACCGTCGTCTGCGCCCGGGCGAGCCTCCCACCGTGGACGCTTCCCGCAGCCTGCTCGAGGGTCTGCTCTTCAACCCGCAGCGCTACGACCTGGCCCGCGTCGGTCGTTACAAGGTCAACAAGAAGCTCAACCTCACCACCGAGGAAGAGGTCACGGTGCTCACCGACGAGGATATCGTCGCGACGCTGCGCTACCTCCTGTCCCTCGCTGCCGGCGAGCAGGGCTTCAAGGTCGACGACATCGACCACTTTGGCAACCGCCGCATCCGTACCGTCGGCGAGCTCGTCGCCAACCAGTTCCGTATCGGCATGAGCCGTATGGAGCGCGTCGTCCGTGAGCGCATGAGCTCCCAGGACATCGACGAGATCACCCCGCAGTCGCTCATCAACATCCGCCCGATCGTGGCCTCCATCAAGGAGTTCTTCGGCTCCTCTCAGCTCTCGCAGTTCATGGACCAGGCGAACCCCCTGACCGGTCTGACCCACAAGCGCCGTCTGTCCGCACTCGGCCCTGGTGGTCTTGCCGGCCACAAGTCCGGCTCCAGCCGCCGCACCAACGTGCCGACGGCCGTCCGCGACGTTCACAATTCGCACTACAGCCGCATGTGCCCGATCGAGACCCCCGAAGGCCCCAACATCGGCCTGATCGGCTCGCTCGCCCTCTACGCCCGCGTCAACGAGTATGGCTTCATCGAGGCCCCGTTCCGTCGCGTCGAGAACGGCGTTGCCACCGATCAGATCGACTGGATGACCGCTGACGAGGAAGAGAAGCACGTCATCGCGCCGGCCAACACGCCGCTCGATCCCAAGACCAACGAGTTCATCACGACCGATGCCGAGGGTAAGATCGTCCGTCCGCACACCGTGATCGCCCGTACCCGCGACTTCGACGGCTCCTTCGGCGCTCCCGCCGACGTGCCCGTCGAGGACGTCGACTACATGGACGTCTCGCCGCGTCAGATGCTCTCCGTCGCAGCCACGCTGATCCCGTTCCTTGAGCACGATGACGCCAAGCGTACGCTGATGGGCGCCAACATGCAGCGTCAGGCCGTGCCGCTGGTTCACCCCGCCGCTCCCTATGTCGGTACCGGCATGGAGCGTCGCGCCGCTCTGGACTCCGGCGAGGTCACCCTGGCCAAGAACGCCGGCGAGGTCATCTTTGCCGACGCCGCCAAGATCATCGTCAAGCATGCCGGCGGCATGGACGAGTACCACCTGGCCAAGTACCAGCGCTCCAACCAGTCCACCTGCATCAACCACCGTCCGCTCGTTCGCGTTGGTGACACCGTTGAGCAGGGCGAGCCTCTGGCCGACGGTCCTTCGACCGATCACGGCGAGCTCGCACTGGGTCAGAACCTCACCGTGGCCTACATGCCGTGGGAAGGCTTTAACTACGAGGACGGTATCGTCGTGTCCGAGCGCCTGGTGGCCGAGGACCTGCTGACGACCATCAACATCACCCGTCACGAGATCGACGCCCGCGACACCAAGCTCGGCCCCGAGGAGATCACCCGCGAGATCCCGAACCTCTCCGAGGACATGCTTGCCAACCTCGACGAGGACGGCATCATCCGCATCGGCGCCGAGGTCGGCCCTGGCGACATCTTGGTCGGCAAGGTCACGCCTAAGGGCGAGAGCGCTCTGACCGCCGAGGAGCGCCTGCTACGCGCCATCTTCGGTGCCAAGGCCCACGACGTCCGCGACACCTCCCTTAAGATGCCTCACGGCGCTTACGGCCGCGTCATCGACGTCGTCCGCTTTAGCCGCGAGAACGGCGACGACCTGGCCCCCGGCGTCAACGAGCAGGTGCGCGTCTACGTCGCCCAGCGTCGTAAGATCCAGCAGGGCGATAAGATTGCCGGCCGCCACGGCAACAAGGGTGTTATCTGCAACGTTCTGCCGGTCGAGGACATGCCCTACATGGCTGACGGTACCCCGATCGACGTTATCCTCAACCCGCTGGGCGTTCCTTCGCGTATGAACGTCGGCCAGCTGCTCGAGTGCCACCTTGGCTGGGCTGCTGCGTGCGGTTGGGATACCGAGCAGGCCGACTCCGACAAGTACGTCCCCGGTCCGTTCTTCACCGCCACGCCCGTCTTCGACGGCGCCAAGGAGGACGAGATCGCCGAGGTCATCCGTCGTGCCAACAAGAACATGCTCAACAAGGCTACCGCTGCCTTTGGCGATCACATGCGCCCCGAGTTCGTCACCCAGCTTGACGAGCGCGGCAAGACCCGCCTGTTCGACGGCCGCACCGGCGAGGAGTTCCGCGAGCCCATTACCGTGGGTACGTCCTACATCCTCAAGCTCGGCCACATGGTCGACGACAAGATCCACGCCCGTTCGACCGGCCCTTACAGCCTGGTTACCCAGCAGCCTCTGGGCGGCAAGGCTCAGTTCGGCGGCCAGCGCTTCGGCGAGATGGAAGTTTGGGCACTGTACGCTTACGGTGCTTCCAACGTCCTGCAGGAGATCCTGACCGTCAAGTCCGACGATACCGTGGGCCGTGTCAAGACCTACGAGTCCATCGTCAAGGGCGAGAACGTTCCTGTCCCGGGTATCCCCGAGTCCTTCAAGGTTCTCGTCAAGGAGATTCGCTCCCTCGCACTGGACATCGAGCCCATGCACGATGCCGACGAGGACGCCTCCGCCCCTGTGACCGCCGAGGAGACCTCTGCTCTCGACGACCTGGCTGCGCTCGCCGGCGTTGACGCCGACGTCGAGGCCGAGGATGCCGAGACCGCCGAGGCACCCGAGGCTGTCGCCGCCACGACCACTGATAAGGAGTAGTTGACTGTGGCAGATTTCGAAGCTACTGATTTTGACTCGGTAAAGATCTCCCTTGCCTCCGCCGACCAGATCCGTTCCTGGTCGCACGGTGAGGTCAAGAAGCCGGAGACCATCAATTACCGTACCCTCAAGCCCGAGAAGGACGGCCTGTTCTGCGAGAAGATCTTCGGTCCCGCCAAGGACTGGGAGTGCTCCTGCGGCAAGTACAAGGGCATCCGCTTTAAGGGCATCGTCTGCGAGCGCTGCGGCGTCGAGGTCACCTCGGCCAAGGTGCGTCGCGACCGCATGGGCCACATCGAGCTCGCCGCTCCCGTGTCCCACATCTGGTACTTCAAGAGCCCCACGAGCTTCCCGATGAGCCGTATGCTCGACATCAAGTCCAAGGACCTCGAGAAGGTTCTGTACTTTGCCAGCTACATCATCACCGAGGTTGACTACGAGGCTCGCGAGGCCGACGCCGACGACCTGCGCGAGGAGCTCGCCGCCGATCTGGAAGAGATCGATGCCGAGTGCGCCCGCCAGATCGAGTCCCTCAAGGAGCAGGGCGACCCCGAGAACTTTGACGAGTTCTCCGACGAGGAGCCGCTGACCCCCGAGGAGATTGCCTCTGGCATCGTTGACATCGAGGAAGAGTGCAAGGACGAGAAGCAGCTCCGCACGGACGCCTTCAACGCCTTCATGAAGCTCAGCGAGCGCGACCTCATCTCCGATGAGCCGCTGTTCCGTGAGATGACCCGTTACTACTCCATGTACTTCAAGGGTGGTATGGGTGCCGAGGCCGTCCGCGACCTGCTCGCTGCCATCGACCTCCCCTCCGAGGCCGAGAAGCTCAA
Organism: uncultured Collinsella sp.; assembly: GCA_900544225.1. Taxonomy (GTDB): domain Bacteria; phylum Actinomycetota; class Coriobacteriia; order Coriobacteriales; family Coriobacteriaceae; genus Collinsella. The sequence continues at coordinate 5,747 of UQUD01000017.1, read as the reverse complement.
GGCCATCATCGCCGACGAGGACTCCCAGAAGCAGAAGCGCGAGAAGGCCGTTAAGCGCCTCGAGGTCGTTGACGCCTTCCTGAAGGGCGGCAACAGCCCCGCGAACATGATCCTGGATGTCATCCCGGTCATTCCGCCCGATCTGCGCCCGATGGTCCAGCTCGACGGCGGCCGCTTCGCCGCGTCCGACCTCAACGACCTGTATCGTCGCGTGATCAACCGTAACAACCGACTCAAGCGCCTGCTCGACCTGGACGCCCCTGCGATCATCGTGAACAACGAGAAGCGCATGCTCCAGGAGTCCGTGGACGCCCTGTTCGACAACGGCCGTCGTGGTCGCCCGGTCTCTGGCCGTGGCGGTCGCCCGCTCAAGTCGCTCGCCGAGGCCCTCAAGGGCAAGCAGGGTCGCTTCCGTCAGAACCTGCTGGGTAAGCGTGTCGACTACTCCGGCCGTTCGGTTATCGTTACCGACCCCAAGCTGCTGCTGCACCAGTGCGGTCTGCCCAAGACCATGGCGCTGGAGCTCTTCAAGCCCTTCGTCATGAAGCGCCTGGTCGAGCTTGGCAAGGTCGAGAACATCAAGGGCGCCAAGCGCGCTATCGACCGCGGTGCCACCTTTGTGTGGGACATCCTCGAAGAGGTCATCGACGGCCGCGTCGTGCTGCTCAACCGTGCACCGACCCTGCACCGTCTGTCCATCCAGGCCTTTGAGCCGGTGCTGGTCGAGGGCAAGGCTATCCACCTGCACCCGCTGGTCTGCTCGCCCTTCAACGCCGACTTCGACGGCGACCAGATGTCTGTCCACGTGCCGCTGTCCAGCCAGGCTCAGGCCGAGGCCCGCGTGCTCATGCTCTCTGCGAACAACCTGCGCTCGCCGGCATCCGGCAAGCCGGTCAACATCCCCTCGCAGGACATGATCATCGGTGTGTACTACCTCACCCAGGTTCGCGAGGGTCTGCCGGGCGAGAACCACGTGTTCTCGAGCTTCGACGACGCGCTGCACGCCTATGACTGCCGCTCCGAGGTCGACATGCAGGCCAAGATCCAGGTCCGCGTGTCCGCTGCCGACGCCAATGTCATCAACGAGGACGGCACCCGTATCTTCCGCGTCAAGAACGGCAAGAACGAGTTTGTCGACTACGACGTCACCGGCAACAAGACCGCGCGCTTCGAGACCTCTATCGGCCGCATCATCTTCAACCGCCAGTGCCTGCCCGAAGACTATGAGTTCATGAACTACAAGATGGTCAAGGGCGACGTGGCCAAACTGGTTGCGGACTGCTGCGATCGTTACCCCGAGGCCAAGGTCGGCCCGATCCTCGACGCCATCAAGTACTCCGGCTTCCACTACGCTACCCGCGCCGGCCTCACCATCTCGGTGTGGGACGCTCTCATCCCTGCCGAGAAGCAGGAGCTGCTCGATCGCGCCCAGGCCAACGTCGACCAGATCAACGAGTACTTCGAGGAGGGCTTCATCAACGAGACGGAGCGCCACATCGAAGTCGTTAACGAGTGGACCGCTTGTACCGATAAGGTCGCAGCGCTCATGCTCGACATGTTCGACGAGGAGAACCCGCTGTACATGATGGCCGACTCCGGCGCCCGTGGTTCTAAGACCCAGCTGCGTCAGCTCGGCGGCATGCGTGGCCTGATGGCAGACATGTCCGGCGAGACGATCGACCTTCCCATTAAGGCGAACTTCCGCGAGGGCCTGCTGCCGCTCGAGTACTTCATTTCGACCTACGGCGCCCGTAAGGGCCTGGTCGATACCGCATCCCACACCTCGGACTCTGGTTATCTGACCCGTCGTCTGGTCGATGTGGCCCAGGACGTCATCGTCCGCGAGGAGGACTGCGGTACGCACGAGGGCGTCACCTACAACCTCATCATCCCCGGCACCACCGACCTCAACACCGACCTCGTCGGCCGTTGCTTCATCGAGGACGTCGTGGCCCCCGATGGCACCGTGCTCTTTGAGCAGGACGGCTACATCGAGAAGGTCGCCGACATCCAGAAGATGGTCGATGCCGGCCTCAAGAAGGTCAAGCTCCGCGCGCTGCTCACCTGCCGCTCCAAGTACGGCGTGTGCCAGAAGTGCTACGGCTGGGATCTTTCCACCCGTCGTCCGGTCGCCATCGGTACCGCGGTCGGCATTATTGCCGCCCAGTCCATCGGCGAGCCCGGTACGCAGCTTACGATGCGTACCATTCACTCCGGCGGCGTCGCTGGCGTCGACGATATTACGCAGGGTCTGCCTACGGTCAGCCGTATGTTCGATATCGTCGGCAACGTCAACGAGAAGATCCTGGGTCGCGAGGCCGAGCTGGCTCCGTACTCCGGCCACCTCTCGATTAAGCCCGAGAAGTCCGAGTACGTGCTGACGCTCACCGACTCCGAGGATCACACCCGTGTCCTCGACGAGCGTCGCGTCCCCGCATCGGTGCGCTTTATGCCCGAGATCGAGGACGGCTGCGAGGTTCGCGCCGGCGATCAGATCACCAAGGGCTTCGTCAACTTCCGCAACCTGCGCAAGCTGACCGACATCGAGTCGACGATGCACACCTTCGTCGAGAGCGTCAAGGACGTCTACACCAGCCAGGGCGTCGACCTGAACGACAAGCACATCGAGGTGCTCGCACGTCAGATGCTGCGTCGCGTTCAGATCACCAACCCCGGCGACTCCAAGTACCTGCTTGGTCAGTACGTCGACCGCTACGAGTTCGCCGACGAGGTCGAGCGCGTTGCCCGTCTGGGCGGTCAGGCCCCCGTGGCCGAGCCCGTCATCCTGGGTACGCTCAAGGTCGCGTCCAACATCGACTCCTGGCTGTCGAGCGCTTCGTTCATCCGTACCGCTGGCGTCCTTACCGAGGCTGCCATCGAGGGTAAGGTCGACCACCTGCTCGACCTTAAGTCCAACGTCATTGTCGGTAAGAAGATCCCGGCTGGTACCGGCCTCAAGCCGTACGCCAACGCCAAGCTGACGTATCGCACGGCCGACGGCTACGTGGACATCGACGGCCCGGCTTCGCCCAACGCCAAGTCGCTGCCCGAGTGGGCTCCTGTGGAGCTCAAGGACCTGGACGAGCAGCTCCCGCAGCAGCTCGACTGGGCCGGCTACGACGAGTTCGGTGGTGCTGACGGCTCGTTCACCCGCAACGGCCACACCATCTCCGCCGAGAAGGCTCGTCTGTACCTGTTCGACGACCTGGGCGTGTCACAGCGCTGGACCAACAAGTTCAGCGAGGTCGGCATCGAGACGGTCGGCGACCTGGTCGGCAAGTCCGAGGAGGATCTGCTGCGCATCGATGGCATCGGTGCCAAGGCGATCGAGGAGCTCCGTGACGGCCTCGAGGCCCACGATCTGCTCTACATCCTCGAGAACAACGACGACGTTGCCGACGAGGAAGACCTCTCGCAGCTGCTGCAGATGGTCTTTAGCCCCGACGGTCCGGACGATATCCTGCTGGGTACCTCCGCTCCGACGCATCACGCCGACGCCGACGAGGAGCTCCTGGGCGCCCCGATCGACGACAAGAAGGCTCCCGCCAACGGCGCGATCAACGAGGACATGGCTTCCCTCGACGAGCTGCTCAACCAGCTCGTGGACACCGACGACGCCGAAGAGGCCAAGGACAACGACGAGGAGTAACTAGTTCCGCCGTTCTAACGAACGGCGGCGACCTCCGTCGCTGCGCGGCCCCCAGAGCTACAATCTGTCATTCAAAAGGCAGGGCATGACCAAAAGGTCAATGCCCTGCCTTTTTCATGCCACCTTGTACGCTCTGGGGGCCGCTCGCTTGCGTATGCTCAACCTGTTGCGTTCCATTGATCCCTTGCCAATAAAGGACAGGTTTATTTTGGTAGGCTATTCCTGCTTGAATTTGAAACATTTCGTTTGGTCAAAGCGTATCTATGGTGAGGGCCTCAGCAAGAATCATTACCGTCACCGGGAGGTGATTATGGAAGAACAAGCATTTAGACAGGCGGTCGAGGATCACCGTGATGTCGTGTTTCGAATCGCATTGACGTACCTGCGCGATCGTGCCGACGCCGACGATGTTGCCCAGGATGTCTTTCTTAAGCTGTTTAAAAGCGATGGACATTTTGAAAGTTGGGAACATCTTCGTCGATGGCTTATCCGGGTCACGATCAATGAATGCAAATCGCTCTTTCGAAAGCCGTGGAGACGCGTGGAGGATATTGAAAGTCTGGCCGATTCGCTCTCGGCGGCGCAGGATGAGACCAAGGCGGTCCTGTCAGACGTTATGCGACTTCCGGAGCGATTCCGCGTTCCCATCGTGCTCTATTACTATCTGGGCTTTTCGACCTCAGAGATTGCCGAGTTGTTGCATGTACCAGCCGCGACCGTACGAACGCGTTTAGCTCGCGGCAGGTCGAAGCTCAAATTCATCCTAGAGGAGGGCGACCGTGAAATCCAATCAAATCAAGCAGGCCTTCGAGTCCATCCAAGCCGATAGCGACCTTGCCGACCGTGTTATTGATGCTGCGGCTGGAAAGCCGCTTCATCGAAAGGGCCACGCGAAGCCTCTTTATGTTGCCGTAATCGGATGTCTTGTCGGAGTGCTGGCGACCGGAGGGGTCGCCTACGCCGTTGTCAATTCCAGATATTTTGCCTCAGCCTGGGGAAACCACGGCAACGGGGATTCCATCACCTGGACCAACGGTGGCTCATCGGGGACTAAATACACCTACACCAGAGAGTTTGGTGACGGCATCGCGCCCCAAAGCCTGGAGGGTGCAGTCCAGGAGGTTAATCTGTCCGTAGAGGGCAACGGCTATACGCTTGATATCCATGAGATGGCTATCGATAAAAACGGTTGCGGTGCCGTGACGTTTACGCTGTCCAATCCAAATGGCGTTAACTACTACAAGCCGGCAGCAGAGACAGGCGAACTTGTTCTCTATGGTGAAGAAGAACAAGGCATCGGTACGCCCAGCATGAACTTCGGCGAGGAATGGGCTGACACACGCTGCACCATTGATAAAGACACATCAAGCGACACGGTCATTAACGGCACGATGTACTTTGCATCTTGGAATCGCGATCGAGATTTACGACATGCGGTCAGCTGGAATATCTCGTGGACCGAGGGCGAAGGCGAGGACGCGAAGCCGTTCGAGGCATCGACGCCCGAGTTTAGCGTTGGAGCGTACGTCGATACAAAGGAACTCCGCTCCGGTGACTCGCCTCTCGAGATCAGCCCGTTTTCTATCCAGACACACATCGATGATCTGGGCATTGACGCAGTCACGAAGAAGTTGACGGTTACCTACAAGGATGGATCGGAGCAGATTATCGAAGATGACGACGCAGGGGCGTTCAACTTATATTTTTCTTATACGCGCAATAGCGGAGAGAACATCTGGGTGCCAACGAAGCTGATCGATGTCGACCAAGTGGTCTCAGTAACGCTTGAGGGCACGAGGTGCACGTCAACAGGAGAGACCGAAACGGAAGAGTCCTTTACTATCGTCTATTCGTAAGGTCTGAGGCCGCTTCCTACTAGGGGAAGCGGCTTCTTTTGCGTTAAATGGAAACGCCGCCGATTTCCATGCGACAGATGAGAGCAGATTACAGCTAGAGCGCGACGTTTCCCCAGATAAAACCGACCAAAATAAACCTGTCCCTATTTGGAAGGGAACGTTGCCCCGACGAGCACGTCGGATTCCCGGTCCGGGCGGCCCGCTGTTTAAGTTTGTCGCGAGTTCCGCACGCAAAGGAAAGC
>UQUD01000016.1 GCA_900544225.1 uncultured Collinsella sp. | reverse complement strand
TCATTTTTTGTGGAAGTTGAAAACGAAGGTGAATACTTTTCCGCGAAGTGAACGACCTATTTTGGACCCCTGAAACATCAACACTTTTCTGGCTCGGTTTCCTGTGGTTTTGTCGAGTGTTTCCTGCGGTTTTGCTGCGAAAAAATGCGGATGCTTCGGGGGTCCGATTTTGCTCGTTCACTTCGCGGAAAACCATTCACCTTCAATTTGCTGGAGGGAAGAGGGCCTCCTCTTTGGCGTCACGGATGTGCATCGCGGCGGGCGGATCGCCAGAAGCCGGCTGTTCCGCACCTTAAGATTTCCAAAGAGTTAACCTTTGTTGACCTCAATAGTTAGATAAACTAAACTATTTTCCAAAAGTGTGCTCGAGCAAACTTGTTTACTCGAGTGCTGAGGCACCGTGCCGCGTCCAATGCGGCAAAAGGGAGAAGCAACATGAAGAAGTCGACGTTCAATACCCTGCTTGTCGGTGGCGGTTTTCTGCTTGGCACGGCCGGCATCAAGCTGCTTACCAGCGCTCCGGTAAAGAATGCCTGCGTGCAGGGTATCGCGTGCGGCATGCGCATCAAGAATGGCTACCAGGACATGGTCGAGCAGGCCAAGGCTAATGTCGACGACATGGTTGCCGAGGCGGCCTACATCACCCAGAGCGAGGCCGCTGCTGACGAGGCAGCCGAGTAACGCTCCCAGGCACAAACTATGAGATTCTCGATTATCAGCGAGATCCCCGGCAGGACCCGTCTTCAATTGGCGGGTCCTGTGCCAGAGAGCGATCTCGATGCACTTCTTAAGCTTGGCGGCGAAATCGACGGCGTGCGCAAAGTGCGCGTGTATGGTCGCATTGGCCAGATGGCGCTGGAGTACGACGAGCCGCGCCGCGCGAGCGTACTCGACGCCTTGGGCGCACTCGATGCTCAGGCTATCGCCGATGCCAAGTCGGGTTACGTGATGCAGCTTGAGCCACGCAAGCACAAGCTCGTTATGGATCTTGCCACACTCATCGGCGCCCACTATGCGCGCCGATGGTTTTTGCCCACGCCCCTGCGTGCGGTGTTTGTCGTAGCCGGTTACATGACCTTTTTGCGCGCCGCCCTCCGTGAGCTCGCGCAGCCGCGCCTGACCGTTCCTGTGCTTGACGCGTCGGCCATCGGCATTTCGTTCGTCAAACGTGATGTCGACACCGCGGGCCAGACAATGTTCCTGCTCAACGTGGGCGAATTGCTCGAGGACTACACCCGCGCCATGAGCGAAAACGAGCTCATCAACTCGCTGCTCGATGTGCCCGACAAGGCGCAAAAGGTCGTCGGCGACACCGAGGTAAGCGTTGCCGCGACCGAGCTTGAGCCCGGCGATCTGGTCGCCGTTCGCACCGGCATGTCCATCTGCATCGACGGCGTGGTTGAGCAGGGGAGCGCCATGGTTAACCAGGCGACCCTGACCGGCGAGCCGCTTGCCGTCGAGCGCAGCGCAGGCGACGATGTGTTTGCTGGAACTGTCGTCGAGGACGGCAGCATCTTGGTGCGCGTGCGCGCCAACACGGCGCAGACCAAGCTGCGCTCGATCGTCTCGCTCGTGCAGACGGCCGACTCGCTCAAGTCCGAGGGCCAGTCGCACATGGAGGACCTCGCCAACAAGATCGTCCCGTGGAACTTCCTGCTCGCGGGCCTGGTTGCGCTTACCACCCGTAGCCTCATCAAGACCTCAGCGGCGCTGATGGTCGACTACTCGTGCGCACTCAAGCTCACGGGTTCGGTCGCCGTCATGACCGCCATGAGCGATGCTGCCAAGATGGGCGTGATGGTCAAGGGCGCCAAGTACTTTGAGTCGTTTGCCAAGGCCGACACCATTGTCTTTGATAAGACCGGCACGCTCACCGAGGCGCAGCCGCGCCTGGCTTGCGTGCTGACGACCGATGGCTGGAGCGAGGACGAGGTCCTGCGCCTTTCCGCTTGCTTGGAGGAGCATTTCCCGCATCCGGTGGCACGCGCCGTGGTCAATGCGGCCCGCGAGCGCGGGCTCGAGCACCGCGAGCGCCATGCTGCCGTCGAGTACATCGTGGCGCATGGCATTGCTTCGTCCATCGAAGGGCGTCGCGCCATCATCGGTTCCGCGCACTTTGTATTCGAGGACGAGGGCGCGCAGCTCGAGTCCGACATCAAGGAGCAAATCGAGTCCCAGATGCAGGGCCTGTCGCCGCTGTATCTGGCGGTCGACGGCACCGTTGTGGGCGTGCTCGGTATCGAGGACCCGCTTAAGCCCGGGGTTCGCGAGGCCATCGCCGACCTACACGCGTTGGGCGTCAAGCACGTGGTCATGCTCACGGGCGATTCCGAGCGCACGGCCGAGCGCATTGCGCGAGAGGCAGGGGTCGACGAGTTTAAGGCCGAGCTGCTGCCCGAGGACAAGTACGCTTACGTGGAGCGCATTAAGAGCGAGGGGCGCCACGTTGCCATGGTGGGCGACGGCGTCAACGATTCGCCGGCGCTCGGTTTGGCCGACGTGGGTCTGGCGATGGGTGGCGGAAGCGATATCGCCAAGGAGGTCGCCGATATCATCCTGACCGATACGGATCTCGCCGCGATCGTGCGCCTGCGCCGCATGAGTCAGGGCCTCATTGATCGTCTGACGAGCTCCTACTCTAAGGTGATGCTCACCAACTCGGCGCTCCTGGCGCTCGGCATTACCGGCGCGATTACCCCGCAGACGTCGTCGTTGCTGCACAATGGCTCGACGATTGCCTACAGCCTGAGCAACGCGAAAGCATATCTGCGCTAGCACTTTTACTTAAGTTTTCGGCCTGCATTTGGGCGGTGTTGCAGCCGCCAGAATGCAGACCTTTTGCGTTTGACCATGTGCTAGCAGTAATATATAGTTGTGCTAGCTAAGATAGCGGAAGTCGAAGGTGAGGTTGAGATGGGTGCTGTTAGCGGCATGGCGCAGGTGAACGTTCGCGTGGATCGCCAGGTCAAGAACCGTGCCGAGGAAGCGCTGCGGCTTTCGGGCGGGTCACTGCCCGAGCTCATCAAAAAGGTGGTGGCCAAGGTCGCGCAGGGTGGCGGGCAGTGCGAGGAAGTGCTTGCGGCCGTCGACGACCGGCAGCAGACCGTCGCGCCCGATACTCCGTTCGCCGCATCATGGGCGGCGGCGGATCAGCTTTACGCGGACCTGGGCATCGCTACGTTGCCCGTATCCGACGATCGCGATTGGGACACAATCTATTCCGAAGCCATGGACGAGCGCTATCGCCAAAAGGGGATGATCCTGTGAGCGGGGCTCCCCTCAAAATAATGGTGGATGCCAACGTATGGGTTGATTCGTTTTGCGTCGACCATGCCGAGTCGCTTGCCGCGCGTGCGTTTATCGGACGGGCTGCGGAATCTGGCGCAACGTTGCTCTTTCCGGTGCATATCGCCAAGGATGTACTGTATGTTGTCCAGCACGAGCTCAAGCGCAGGGTTATTGCTAAAAAAGGCTCGGTCGACGAAGCATCGGCACGAGCGATAGGCGAGGCCGCGCTGGCGTTTGTTCGAAATATGACCGAAAACGCCACCGCCGTGGGCGCAGACGCATCCGATTTGTGGTTGGCCGATAAGTATCTAACGCTTCATCATGATTACGAGGATAATTTGGTGTTGGCGGCATGCAGACGCGCTGGGGCAGATTACTTGGTAACTAACGATCGCAAACTGCTCGAACATGCCGATCTTGCAGCAAAGACACCTCGTCAAATGATGCCGATTCTTATTTTGGCCGAACGCGGCGGCGCGGCTATCAGTTGACGCGAACTGTTTGCAGGCCTCTTGGACGACGATGCGCCAAGGGACCCGCATCTGCTATTTACAAAAGCTCGGCCTTAATGGCGGGACTTTCTGCGAGCTGCTCGGCTGCCTTTTCGTCGGAGCTATCGAGTGCTGCCAGACTGCGGTAGACCCACTCGTTGACCTGGGTGTTCTTGACGCCTGCGGTCTGCATAAGGGCGCCTACCTCGCAGATTGCTGCGAGCAGATCAGCTTTTGGACCCGCGAGCTCGACCTCGATGCCGTGGTAGGCGGACACGCCGCGGTTCTCACTCACATGGTCGATAAAGCCCTCGACGGTCTCAAGCTGCTGGGCGAGAGCTGCATCATCGTCAGCGTCCAGCACGACGAGTGCGTTCGATACCGTGAGGGCGGGATGTCCGCAGGGGACAAAGCCTTCGATGACATCCATAGCTTCGGTAATGGTTGAGCCCAGGCCTACGAGGGCATTGACGAGTTGCTGCTTGGTATCCATAACGGTCCTTTCGACGGGTCAATTGTGCTTGGCGAAAATATACGTGACGCGATCGGTAGCAAAAGTGCGAAGTGCAGCGCACATTGGGGTCTTCACAGCTCGTGCATAGAACAGCTGTCCGCTTTCAGAACGTGGTAAGATAACACTCCGCAAGCGGGGCTCGCCCCGTATGTTCTTTGAAAAGTCGACGGGTGTTGGGTGCCCGTGCCCAATACCATCCAGACTTTCCCGACATTCGGGGGCGACTGGTTTCGACACGATAGCTCTGAGAGAGGAAGCAAGCCGAGGTCTCCTCGCCTCGTTAAACAGGGGTACCGTCAAATTGAATTGACAACAACTCTTCTTTTGAGCCTATGGCTCTCGCTGCTTAGTTTATAGCGGCGCGTCAACCCGGTGATTTCCCCGACACCGGCGCGACGTCATTTTAGGGGAATGCTCCTGCGCACGTAATCGGTATGGCGCAGGCTAAGACCGAACCGATTAGGACGCCGCGAGCGTGTCGCTGCGCGCAAAGCGTCCGAGACAAAACCAGCGACTGAGCTTGGAGACGCCAATCAGGGGGCTTTCGTGGACCGGAGTTCGATTCTCCGCGCCTCCACCAATAGTTACAAGCAGGTAGAGAAGTGTCTCTACCTGCTTTTTTATTACCTATAGATACCGCGGAGAATCGAACTCTGTGCAGGGCGCGAGCGTTAAGCAAACGCGGAGCGTTTGTAGCGAGCGGGCGAGGACGCCGGCAGGCGGCCGAAGCCGGTGCGGATTTGCGAAGCAAATACGCGGATTCTCCGCGCAAAGCCTCGACCACATATAGATACGATGCCGATTGAGCTCCGGCTGCCCATGCCCCACTTCAACGCAAGCCCCGTACCGCGGAGAATCGAACTCTGTGCAGGGCGCGAGCGTTAGGAAAACGCTACGGCAACGCAGGGTGGGACGCGCTTCCCAATGGCGGCCCAGGCGGAAAGCGCGTCCCGGAATCCGCACTCAGACTGGGACGTAGTTTCCGGATGACACATCAAGCGGAAACCGCATCCCGGAATCCTCATTCGGAACGGGACGCAATTTCCAAATGAATGGCTAGCGGAAACCGCATCCCGGAATTCCGCCTCAAACTGGGACGCGCTTTCCGCTCCATCTTCTCAACTCCAAAACCAATGCGCTCTCTATCCCAAAACTGGGTAGAAGAAGCCCAAACGAAACAGCAGGAGGTCAATATGACTGCAGAAGATAGGGCAAAGAACGCCGGCAAGGTCGCGCTCGTTTTGGAGGGCGGCAGCTTCCGCGGGCAATTTACCGCAGGCGTGCTCGACGTCCTCATGGAGGTCGGCGTCGAGATTCCGGCGGTATATGGCGTATCGGCCGGCGCCCTCAACGGCGTCAACTACAAGTCGCACCAGATCGGCCGTGCCAACCGCATCAACCTGGCTTTCTGTAACGACAGCCGCTACATGGGTGCCGCATCGTTTGCGTCCACGGGCTCTATTGTGGGTTACGACTTTATCTTTAACAACGTCCAGGACCGCCTGGATCCCTTTGACAACGAGACGTTCGACGCCAGCCCCATCGAGATGTACGCCGCCGCGACGGACATGCTCTTTGGAACCGCCGCGTACCTGCCGGTCAAAAGCGCCGTGCTCGACCTCGATGCCGTGCGCGCCTCGACGTCGCTGCCGCTGGTGACGCCGCCGGTCGAGATTGACGGGCACAAATACGTCGACGGCGGCGTAGCCGATTCGGTCCCTATCGAGCATGTGCTCGAGGAGGCGGGCTTCGACCGTGCGGTCGTTATCGTTACGCAGGACCGCTCATACGAGAAAAAGCCTTACGAGTTTATGCCCGCCGCGCGCGCCCGCTATGCCGACTACCCCTACCTGCTCGAGGCTATCGAGACGCGCCACGACCGCTATAACATCCAACGCATGCATCTGTGGAAGTATGAGCGCGAGGGCCGTGCGCTGGTCGTTGCTCCGCAAAAGCCGGTCGAGGTCGGCCACGTTGAGCACGATCCGGCAAAGCTCCTCGACCTGTATATTCAGGGCCGCCAGGAGGCAAAGCGCCTACTGAGTGATATCGAGGCATTTGTCGAGCGCTAGCGTCGCGACGTCATGACCCATGGACGACATGTGCAGAAAGTCTGGTCAGAGCCAAAATACCTGTTGACTCGGGCGACGAGCGGGGTAATATGGACGGGTTACTTGCAGAGCCCCGTGAATCTCTGTAACAACACGTACTGTACATGGAGGAGTCTAAGTGATTTCGAAATCGACTCACTACGCCAAGCAGGGCGAGGTCCAGCGCAACTGGGTTCTCGTCGACGCCGATGGTGCTGTCCTGGGCCGTCTTGCCACCCAGATCGCAATGATCCTGCGCGGTAAGAACAAGCCCCAGTTCACGCCCAACAGCGACTGCGGCGACTTCGTTGTCGTCATCAACGCCGATAAGGTCCAGCTTACCGGTAACAAGGCCGACACGAAGACCTATTATCGCCACAGCGGCTACAACGGCGGCCTCAAGGCTGAGAGCTTCCGCCAGGCTATGGAGAAGCACCCGGAGAAGGTCATCGAGCGCGCCGTTCGCGGTATGCTGCCCAAGACCACCCTCGGCCGTGCCCAGATGACCAAGCTTAAGGTCTACGCTGGTGCCGAGCATCCGCACGCTGCCCAGAACCCCACGAAGATTGAGCTGGAGGCTTAAAGATGGCTGAGAACACCGTTGTCTACCAGGGTACCGGTCGTCGTAAGAACGCCGTCGCCCGCGTCCGTCTCGTCCCCGGCACCGGCAAGGTGACCATCAACAAGCGTGACGCCGAGCAGTATTTCGGCCGTCATCAGCTCGTTGAGAACGCCCTTGCTCCCTTCAAGGTGACCGACACCGCCGGTCAGTTCGACGTTATCGCTCTGTGCGATGGCGGCGGCATCTCCGGTCAGTCCGGCGCTCTGCGCCTGGGTATCGCTCGCGCTCTTCTGAACGCTGGCGACTACCGTGCTGACCTCAAGAAGGCCGGTTTCCTTACGCGCGATGCTCGCGTGGTCGAGCGCAAGAAGTACGGCCTCAAGAAGGCTCGCCGCGCTCCCCAGTTCTCCAAGCGCTAAGGTTTTATCTCCTTACGAGATACAATGTACAAGCGGGGCCTGCCGATTGCTCGGCGGGTCCCGCTTTTCTTTTTCGACTAGGGTGGGCGACTGCGTTTTGCCCACTTGGGAAGGAGCGATCCTATGCCCCAGAACATCTTCGGTACCGATGGCGTCCGTGGCGTCGCCAACGCCGACCTCTCGTGCGACCTCGCGTTTCGCCTTGGCCGTGCGGCGACCAAGTTCCTTGGTCCGGACATTTGCATCGGCCGTGACACGCGTCTTTCGGGCACCATGCTCGAGAGCGCTCTGACCGCCGGCATTATGGCCGAGGGCGGCCGACCGCACTGCTGCGGCGTTATCCCTACGCCGGCCGTGGCGCTGCTCACCGTCCAAAACGAGCTCGACGGCGGTATCGTCATCTCTGCTTCGCACAATCCGCCGGAGTTCAACGGCATCAAGTTCTTTAGCCGCAAGGGCATGAAGCTTCCCGATGCTGTCGAGGAAGAGATCAGCGCCTGGGTCATGTCCGAGGAGGCCATGGCTGCCGACACGCTGCCGACCGGCGCCGGTGTGGGTCACATCATCAAGATGAAGGACGCCCGCAAGGCATATGTCGATCATGCCATCAGCACGCTCGACGGCCTTAAGCTCGATGGCCTGGTTGTTGCCGTCGACTGCGGCCACGGTGCTTCTTGCCAGACCACGCCCGCCGCACTGCAGCGCCTGGGCGCCACGGTCCATGCCATCAACACCGATTACTGCGGCACCGACATTAACGTCGAGTGCGGCTCCACTCATCTTGAGCCCCTGCGCGAGCTCGTGCTGCGCACCCACGCCGACATCGGTCTGGCTCACGATGGCGACGCCGATCGCGTGCTGTTCGTGGACAGCGAGGGCAACGAAATCGATGGCGACTACATCCTGGCCATCTGCGGTTCCGACCTGGCCGCTCGCGGCAAGCTCGCCAACTCCGAGATCGTCTCGACCGTTATGTGCAACCTAGGCTTCTCCATCGCCATGAAGGAGCAGGGCTTCGAGATGGTCCAGACCGCCGTGGGCGACCGCTATGTTCTCGAGCGTATGCTCGAGGACGGTGCCGTCATCGGCGGCGAGCAGTCCGGCCACATCATCTTCCTGGAGCACAACACCACCGGCGACGGCTTGGTGACGGCCCTGCAGCTTCTGGCCGTGCTCAAGCGCACCGGCCGCACCCTCACCGACCTTGCCGGCATCATGAAGAAGTACCCGCAGGTACTTGTCAACGTACATTCCGACAATAAGGCCGGCCTGGACGATTGTCAGCCCATTTGGGACGCCGTCGCTGCCGCCGAGAAGGAGCTCAACGGTCGCGGCCGCATTCTGGTACGTCCGAGTGGCACCGAGCCGCTGGTCCGTGTGATGGCCGAGGCCGAGACGCACGAGTTGACCCAGCGTGTGGTTGACGACATCGTCGAGGTTGTCAAGCGCGAACTTCCCTAATGGTCAAAAACGGGTGCCAAGTGGTAAACTGTTAAAGTTATTTTGATTGATTGGTATGTCCGAGGGGGAGCATGTTCACTAAAGTCCTGAGGTCTTTTGGTATGCGTGGTCGAGTCCTTACGCTGGATGCTCCCATCTCGGGCGACGTCATTCCGTTATCCGAGGTCAAAGACCAGACGTTTGCTACCGGCCTTTTGGGCCAGGGCGTGGCGATTCAGCCTACGGGTACACGTGTGATTGCTCCGGCTGACGCTAAGGTCGAGGCGATTTTTCCCACGGGTCATGCCGTTGCGCTCAACACGGTCGATGGTCTAGACGTGCTCATCCATGTTGGTTTGGACACCGTTCAGCTCGAGGGCAAACATTTTACTGTGTATGCGCAAGTGGGTGACATCGTCCATAAGGGCGATGTACTCATCGAGTTCGATCGCGAGGCAATTGCTGCCGAGGGCTACGATGTGACGGTTCCCATCTTGGTGTGTAACTCCGTTGAGTTCTCGAGCATCAAGGGTTCCGTTGGCGAGCATGTCGAGGAGATGGACCAGCTTATCGTCGCGCGTGAGCGCTAGTCGCTCCGCTTGGCCTTTAGCCTACAATTCAAACACGTTTACGGAGGGCGCCCTTGAAAGAGGGCGCCCTCCGTGGCAAGATGGGAAACGTCCGAGGCTAAACAGCTTTGGGTCACCGTGGACGGGCAGGGGCCTCGACGCGGTTAGACACGAGACACATATATTACGCGACCTCGCCCTGGTGGCCGCACACGTTGGTTGCGGCCGACGCGGGCCGCGGGCAAGTGCTTGTAAGGGGAGCCTTGCCTCTCTTGTACGAGAAAGGACGCGTAATGAAAATCATTAAAGCTAAAGACTACGAGGATATGAGCCGCAAGGCCGCTAATATCATCTCGGCTCAGGTTATCCTCAAGCCCGATTGCGTGTTGGGTCTTGCCACCGGCTCCACCCCGATTGGCGCTTACAAACAGCTCGCTGCTTGGTACGAGAAGGGCGACATTGACTTTGCCGAGGTCAGCACCTATAACCTGGACGAGTATCGTGGTCTTTCGCACGACGATCCCCAGAGCTATCACTACTTTATGCGCGAGAACTTCTTCGATCACATCAATATCGATCTGAACAACACGCACGTGCCCGATGGCTCCAACCCCGATGCCGCCGCTGCCTGCTCCGAGTACGACAAGATCGTCGCTGCCGCCGGTTACCCGGATCTGCAGCTGCTCGGCATTGGCAACAACGGTCACATCGGCTTTAACGAGCCCGATGATCACTTCTCCAAGGGCACGCACTGCGTCGACCTCACCGAGAGCACCATTCAGGCCAACAGCCGCCTGTTCGACAGCATCGATGACGTGCCCCGTCAGGCTTACACCATGGGCACCCAGACCATCATGTATGCCCGCATGATCCTGGTTGTCGCCAACGGCGAGGCCAAGGCTCAGGCCGTGCACGATATGTGCTATGGTCCGGTTACGCCCAAATGCCCGGCTTCGATCCTGCAGCTGCACACCAACTGCGTTGTCGTTGCTGACGAGGCCGCTCTTTCGCTCTGCGAGTAACGCGATCAAGCGATCTTACATAGTTTCTCAAAAGGCCCTCGCTTTGCGGGGGCCTTTTTAGTGGGCATACGCCGTGGCGTATACATGACGGAAACCTTGCCGCGTGCTTGACTGGAGGGTTTTAAATTTTTGTGATTCATTCTATAGCAGATTCTATGCACATTTGCCACCATAGAGTCGCAGGCGGTAGCGAGGAGTAGGCGAGTTGCGCAACTCAAATAAAAATAGCCGACTGCGCTACACTGCAAATGGGATGGGACATGCTGGCAAGCGCATTGACCTGCGCAAAGACCTATTGGTCGGGGGATAAGTTACCATCGGGCCTCGCTGTACAAAAACTTGCCAAACACGTACCGGCAGACAATTAAAAACTCTAAGCCGCGCTATTCACGGGGCGGCTCATATGGTCCTGCAGCTACGGTGTCCATATGGTCGAGTTGAGGAGCAAGCATGGTAAACGATCTGGGCAATACGGACGACCTCGAGTTGATGCCGACGGGCGGCGGCTATATGGTGCGGCGCGATCGCTTGATGAACGAGCTTATCGTTAAAGGGCGCAAGGCGGGAATTGTTTTGCTCTACGCGCCCGACGGGTTTGGTAAGACGTCGGTGTTGCTGCAATACGTGCAGGAGGTTAAATCGGATCCCACGCGAGGGCCGGTTCGGATTATCGAGGCCGACCGCGCGATTGGACGCGAGCTCTTTATGCAGCTCGAGGTTGTCGCCGATGAGCTTAAGGACAAACCTCATTCGCTCGTTGCGATCGACAACGTGCCCAATCTCGAGCAGCACGAAACCGAGGACCTCATCGATCGAATCCGCAGCTTACGTGCTACGGGGACGGGGGTCTTTATTGCCTGCCGCCCCTCCAACCGATTGCTTATCCACGGGCTGGGCGATTCTGTAAAAGTCAATGCGCAGATGCTCAAGGTGCACGCCTATGAGTATTCGTCATGGGCCACGACGTTCTCAATCAGCACATCGCTTGATTTCTATCGGCTCACACAGGGTGTACCCGAGCTGGTATCTGCCCTGCAGACGGGAATGTATGGACAGGGCGATGTTGCCGGGTTGCTCGAGAACGAAATCGTCAACGTGTACGGTGCGGCGCTGGCCGATCTCGCATCGCTCGAGAACAACCTGTTGTTTACCGTTGCCTGTTTGATGGTACTGATGGGCGAGGGCCGCATTGCGGAGCTAGAGGCGTGCGGCGTGAGGCTTTCGATGGTCGACCAGTCCATCTTTGTGCGCGATTATCCGATTTTTGGCGTGGATCCGTCTGATCGCACCTTTAGGTGTTTGGGCGCTAAGGACAACGCGCGCCTGAGGCTGCGAAAGCTTGTTGCCGAGATCCGTCCCGAACTTGTATCGCGGGCTGCTCGCATTTTGATCAAGGCGGGCCGATGCGATTTGGCTATGGACCTGGCCGACGCGTTCTTGGACCGCCATGTGGTATTGGAACTTGCCGGGCAGTATGGGGCCGATCTTGCCCTGACCGGGCACGGAGGGGACATTTGCCGTGCGGCGTCGGCGATGATCAATGCGGAAAAGCAGGAGCAAGAGCCGGCACCCGCCGAGGCACTCGGCGTGTATCTGGCGGCTGTCAGCGTGTGCAATACAAAGCTAGCAAGGTATATGGCGTCCGTTATCGAACGTGCGGGTGACCAGGCGGCCCGCGAGGTCGATCCCGCTACCTGGAAAATAGCCCAGGCGCTCACCATCGCCTTTTATGGCGACAATGACCTGGGGCTTCCCGCCAACCCTGTTGTGCAAGAACAGACATCCTGCGAGGTGCTCGACATGCTGTCCGCGCATATCGAGGTCAAGCGCCACCTAACCGAGCGAGCGGAAGACGGCAATGTTCTCGCGAAGCTCAAGGCGTGCAAAGCTTATGATTGCGAGCTCGACATCGCGGGGATTCTCATACAGGCCGACCATATGCTGGTGGAGCTGTTCGACGGCTCGTTTGCTAAACCCGACGAGCGCGATGACAAGATGGCGCAGATACTCGAGGCGCTCGATATCCGCGGGCTTAAGGCGCCATCCATTTGGCTGCGTATGGTGCTGGCCGCGCGGCGCCTGCTCGCGGGCTTGCCCGTGACCGACGATGTGGCGTTTGGCGAGCTCGACCGCTTTGCGGTGCGTGTTCGTGACAATCAAATTCAGCTGTTTGGGTTATTGCTGGAGGGTTGGCAATCGCTGGCGGAGGGGCGGCCGGTCAACGCGAAGTTCCGCGCGGTTCAGGTGCTCAAGCTCGCCGACGAATCGATTGCGTACATGCGCGAAAACGCGTTGCTGCTGGAGCGCGTGGCGTACCTGCGCAATACGTCGCTGGTATCGGTTCGCGAAGAGGCGGAGCTGCTCGACATTAGCAAGACGCAGGTCGGTGGCTCAGAAGCCTGGATCGTGGCGCTGCACCTGGCCGCTGCGGGCCGCGATAGCGATCTTGCCGCCTGGATGTCTATGAATCGCTCGGGGATTTTAGACCCATCGTATCGGCTATTTGCGCGTCTTGCGATGCACTGTCTGGGCGAGCCTGCCGTCAGGATTCGCAAGAAGCTTCCGGTGCGTGAGCTGTCGCGGTATTCACTACGCGATGATTTTGAGGGCGAAAGCGAGCACCTGTTCCAGGCGGGCGAGGTTAAGGCTGTCGAAACGATCGGCCATATTGAGATGCGCATGTTTGGCACATTTCGCGCCGAGCGCGACGGCTTTCCCATCACGGATAAGATGTGGCGTCGCAAAAAGGCGGCAACACTTGCCGAGCGGCTCGCGTTGGGCATGGATGCCATGGTCGACCGCGAGACAATCGCCATGGAGTTGTGGCCCCATGCCGAGTTTAGCGCCGCGCGCAACAATCTGTATTCGACGGTATCGCGCTTGCGCTCGGCTTTGGGTCCAACGCCGGATGGCAAGTCGTGCGTGCTCATCCAAAACGAGTGCATAGGGCTCAACGGCGACTACGTTAAGACCGATGTAAGGCTCTTTGACCAGCTGAGCCGCGAGATCCTGGGAAACCGTATGGGCGCGAGAGGCCCTCACCTGGTTGAGCTTTGTCTTAAGGTTGAGCAGCTCTACGCGGGGCCGCTGTATGTTCCCACCGGTTGCAACCCCACGTTTTTTACGCGCATGCGCCACATTATGCAATCCAAGTACATCGACTGCATGATTAGGGGAGCGAATGCCGCTCTCGAGGAAAATGACCTGCAATCGGCAATTTGGCTCGTTGAATCGGGGCTTCGCCAAGAGACTGCGCGCGAGGACATGGTTCGCTGTGCCATGCGCGTTTACGGTGCGGCGGGACGACGCCGCGATGTTGTCGAGCTATACAGCGGCCACATGCACCACCTGCGAGAGCAGGTTCAAGGCGTGCCCGAGCCCGAGACAAGGCGCCTGTATGAGCGCCTGGTCGAAGGCAGGCTCAAGCGCGTGCTTGTCGAGCGATAAAAAACGGGCGTCCGAATCACTCGGACGCCCGCAGACTTGTTCGGTATGACCAGTCGGTTTTAGACGAGCTTGATCTTCTGGATATCCTTGCGCGAGGACTCGCGATACAGCGAGAACTTGCGGCCGATAACCTGAACGACGTCGGCGTGGCAGCGCTCGGCGAGCTCCTCGGCGGCCTCGCGGGCAGAAAGGCTGGAGCCGTCCAGCACGGAGCACTTAACGAGCTCGTGCTTCTCCAGGTAGGCGACCGTCTGCTCGACGGTGCCCTCGTTGACATCGGACTTACCGATGATGATGGCGGGGTTGAGGTGATGGGCCATGCTGCGAAGCTGCTTGACCTGGGCTCCTGTCAGTGCCATGGGTTCTCGCTTTCTATGTATGGGGCGCCCCGCAATGGGGCCTTAATCTACGTGAGCTGTCCCACGATAGCGCAGGAACGGCGTGGTGTGGAGCGCGTTTGCCCAGTTCGCAAAGAATGCGGATGCCGGGCGGGAAGACGATGCAAGTTTTAGATAGGCTACGGGCGGGGTACGGAGACCGGCTCCCAGGCGATAAACGCCCATCGGACTTTGCGGATGTGGTCGAGCATGTAGCGTCCCTGCGGTACGCCCTTGGATCCCGGCTCGCCGGCATGGGGGTTCTCGATCATATGGTGGGCGATATAGTCGCGCAGGCGGTCGATCTTGTCCTCGTTGCCATGCTCGAGCATGCGAGAAAAGTCCGCCACGCCCGCCTCGAGACTATCGAAGGTGTCGCGACGGGGCGATTCAAAATACGTGACCTGCGGCAGTGCACCCATCTGGATAAGGATGTTAAAGGCATACACAAAACCATTACTGCAGGTAACCGAGGCGCCGATGGCGTTCATCAGGTGCAAGTCATAGCGCGGGCTGGAGTTGGCGACCATCGTGACAGCACAACGCCGGCGAGCCGTGCGGTCGAGCTTGGCAAGCGCGCCTTTTAGGTCATTTGTGGTGACGGAACGACTGGCAAAGGCAACATCTACCGCTTTCGTGACCGGGCCAACCAAATCCCAATCATCATCCCAAACAAGCTCAAGCGGCGTAATGCGATCCTCGAGCTCATAGTACTCAATGCCGGCATCAAGCGTGCCCAACATGGCAGGAGAGAAGTCGGCAGCAATCACGGAATGCCCAGCCTGAGCAAGCGGAATAGCAATCGACCCAGCCCCACACCCCATATCCAGCACGGACTCGCCGGGCTCAAGTGCCAACAGCTTTATAAAATCCCGAGCATAAGGGGCAGTCTCCAAGGGCCGAAAATGCCGAGCCCGCTTATCCCATTCAAAAGAATCATCAGCCCGATGCCGACCAGCTTGCAGGCGCATCCATTCGCCATTCCAATCCGCAGAAAGAAGCTCAGAGCGAGCATCCCCATCAACCACGGGCTAACCTCCTAGCAACAAAAAAGCGACTCCTCCCAAAAGAAGAGCCGCAACCAGCATATATCAGAAAAGAACCGTTCCAACGCCAAACCGCCCTCACAACCAAGGCGGGCAGGAGCGAAGCGACTGCCATACGGGATAGAACCCAACTGAGGTCCCGTTGTGCGGGAGTCCCGGGGAGGGCAAATATATAAGGTCGATCGCGAGTTCCGCACGAGCCGGAGAGCACTTAATGTGCTCTCCGTGCGAGTCAGGACTGTCCGAGCAGGCGACCTTATATATTTGCCCTCCTCGGGACTCCTCGCCCGAACCCCTCAGCTAGTTCTTCAGCGAGTTCAGCGGCGCCGGGAAGCGTCCACCACGGTGGGCAAGCACGGTGCCGGCGTTGGGGTTCACCGGCATGATGGGCGCACGGCCGAACAGGCCGCCGTACTCGACGCAGTCGCCCACGCCCTTGCCAATGGCGGGAATCACGCGGACGGCCGTGGTCTTGTTGTTGATGACGCCGATGGCCATCTCGTCGGCGATGATGCCGGCGATGGTCTCGACCGGGGTGTCGCCGGGGATGGCAATCATGTCCAGGCCGACGGAGCACACGCAGGTCATGGCCTCGAGCTTCTCGAGCGAAAGCGCGCCGGCCTCGACGGCGGAGATCATGCCGGCGTCCTCGGACACGGGGATAAAGGCGCCCGAGAGACCGCCCACGCTGGAGCTGGCCATGACGCCGCCCTTCTTGACGGCATCGTTGAGCATGGCGAGCGCGCAGGTCGTGCCGGGGCCACCGCAGGTGCCCACGCCGATAATCTCGAGGATGCGCGCGACGGAGTCGCCGATGGCAGGCGTGGGAGCCAGCGACAGGTCGACAATGCCCTTCTCGACACCCAGGCGATGGGCGGCCTCGCGGCTCATGAGCTCGCCGGCGCGGGTGATCTTAAAGGCGGTCTGCTTAATCTTTTCGGCGACTTCCATCATCGATGCGGAATCGGGCAGCGTCTCCAGGGCTGCGGCCATAACGCCGGGGCCCGAAACGCCTACGTTGATGACGGCGTCGGCCTCGCCACCGCCGTGGACGGCGCCCGCCATAAACGGGGAGTCCTCGACCATATTGGCAAAGCAGACAAACTTGGAAGCGCCGACGGAGTCCTGGTCGGCCGTGAGCTTAGCGGCGTCGATGATGGTCTGCGCAGCCATGAGTACGGCGTCCATGTTGATGCCGGCACGCAGACTGGCGACGTTGACGCTGGAGCAGACGCGGCTCGTGGTGGCGAGCGCCTGCGGGATGGACTGGATGACGCGGCGGTCGGCGTCGCCGATGCCCTTCTGAACGAGTGCGGAGAAGCCACCCAGGTAATCGATGCCGAGCGTCTCGGCCGCGCGGTCGAGGGCATGCGCGATGGGGGTGAGGTCCTCATCCTTGCAGCACGCGGCGATCTGCGCCACCGGGGTGACGGAGACGCGCTTGTTGACGATGGGGATACCGTACTCGCGCTCGAGGTTCTCGGCGGTCTCGACCAGGTGCTCAGCCGTGTGCGTCACGTGGTCGTAGATCTTCGTGCACATGCGGTCGAGGTTCTCGTCGCCGCAACCCATGAGCGAAACACCCATGGTGATGGTCCTGATGTCGAGGTTCTGCTCCTCAACCATGCCGCGGGTTTCCGCGATTTCTGCGGGCGTGATCGCCATCCTTGCGCTCCTATCTGCCAAAACGAGCATAGTCTTGTCTATTCTAACGTGCCGCACGTGCCAAGTGGCGCGTGCGGCACGTTTTAGTGCTCGGTTGTTTCCGTTGTGTTACTGCCCAAAGACCTCTTCGGCGATACGAGCACTTTCGGCGGCGTCCTTGGCGTAGTAGTCAGCGCCGATCTGCTTGGCGTATTCGGGGGTGAGCACGGCGCCGCCCACGATGATCTTGACGCCCGGCACCTCGGCATGAAGCAGCTTGATGGTCTCCTCCATGGCGACGACCGTGGTGGTCATAAGCGCCGAGAGGCCGACGAGCTTGATGTCGCGCTCCTGTACGGTCCTGAGCACCTCTTGCGGGTCGACATCGCGACCCAGATCAAAGACGGTGTAGCCGTAGTTGTCGAGCAGCATCTTGACGATGTTCTTACCGATGTCGTGGATATCGCCCTTGACGGTGGCCACGCAGATCTTGCCCTTGTCGGCAATCTCGCCGGCGGGCATCAGCCGCTTGATGGTGTCGAAGCCCACACGCGCTGCCTCGGCCGAGGCCATAAGCTGCGGCAAGAAGAACTTGCCTTGGTCAAAGAGGACGCCAACTTCGTCGAGGGCGGGGATAAAGTGATTGTTGATGAGGTCCATGGCGTCGTGGTCTGCCAGCAGACGCTCGGTCTCGGCAGCGATCTCGCCTTTGCGGCCCGAGACGACCATGTGGCGGATGGGGTCGTCATCGGCGCTTGCGGTGGTGCTTGCGGCAGACGCGGCATCGCTCGATGCTGACTGAGCTGCTGCCGGGTTTGCGGCGATCTTGTACGGATCGGTCCAGCCGGCGTAGCGCTCGATGTATCCGGTCGAGCCCTCGTCCTCAACGCTCAGCACGCGATAGCTGTAGACGGTATCCATAAAGCGCTTGGAGCCCGGGTTCATGATGGGGGCATCGAGGCCCGCGCCAAAGGCGGCGGCCAAAAAGACCGAGCCCAGCAGCGGGCGGGCAGGCAGGCCAAAGCTGATGTTCGACACGCCGAGTGCACATTTGACGCCCAGACGCTCCTTGCACAGGGACATGGCGCGCAGGATCTGCTCGGCCTGGCGCTGATTGGTCGAGGCGGTCATGACCAGACAGTCGATGAGGATGCGGTCCGGTCCGATGCCGTAACGGGCAGCCTCGGTCACGATGCGCTCGGCGATGGCGAAGCGAGCCTCGGCGGTATCGGGGATGCCGCCTTCGTCGAGCGTGAGGCCGACAACGTTGGTGCCGTAGTGGGCGACTAGGGGAAAGATCTCGTCCATGATTTGCTGTTTGCCATTGACCGAGTTGATGATGGGCTTGCCGGCGTAGCGGCGCACGGCTGCCTCGACGGCTGCGGGGTCGGTGGAGTCGATCTGCAGCGGCAGCAGCGTGGAGCCCTGGAGCTGCTCGGTCGCCTGCTGGATGATTTTGACCTCGTCGATCTCGGGCAGGCCCACGTTGACGTCCAGGATGTCGGCGCCCTGTTCCTGCTGGCTGATGCCCTGGCTCACGACGTAGTCTAGGTCGCCGTCGCGCAGGGCCTGTTGCAGGCGCTTTTTGCCGGTGGGATTGATGCGCTCGCCGATGACGGCGATCTTGTGACCATCGCAGGGAAGGTCTACGACCGTCTGGGCGCTCGTGACCGACATGCTGGGTTTGCGGCGGCGCGGGCTGGGCGTGTGGTTGTCGATGAGCGTGCGCAAGACGGCCATGTGCGCCGGCGTGGTGCCACAGCAGCCACCCACGACGCTCACGCCGTCCTCAATCATGCCGGCGACGGCCTCGGCGTATTCGGGTGCCTGGATGTCAAAGACGGTATTGCCGTCATCGTCCACGCGGGGCAGTCCCGCATTGGCCTGCACCATAACGGGCTTGTCGGTGACGGTGAGCATACGCGCGGCGAGTCCTCGGAGCTCGGCCGGGCCCTGGCTGCAGTTGATGCCCAGGACGTCGGCGCCGATGGCGTCGAGGGCGATGGCGGCCACTTCGGGACTCGTGCCCAGGAACGTGCGACCGTCTTCCTCAAAGGTCATGGTGGCAAAGACGGGCAGGTCGGAGTTCTCACGGCAGGCGAGGACGGCCGCCTTGATCTCGGCAAGGTCGGTCATGGTCTCGATAATAAAGAGGTCCACGCCCGCGTCGACGCCAGCGCGCACTTCCTCGGCAAAGAGGTCATAGGCCTCGTCGAAGCTGAGAGTGCCCAAGGGGCGAAGCAGCGCGCCGATGGGGCCGATATCGCCGGCGACGTAGTGGGCACCGGCCGCGCGGGCGCAGGCGACAGCGGCGGCAAAGACATCTGCCACGGTGGCGGCGCCGTCGAGCTTGTGGGCGTTGGCACCAAAGGTGTTGGCGGTGATCACGTCGCAGCCAGCCTCGACGTATTGGCGCTGAATGTCGGTAATGACCTGGGGCTCATCAAAGTTGAGCAGCTCGGGCAGGGCGCCGGCCTTCATGCCGGCAGCCTGCAGCATGGTGCCCATGCCGCCGTCGAACAGCAGGTGCCCCGTGCCCTCGATGGCGGCGCGCAGGCGATCGTCCTTAATGCGAAGGTCGTCGATTGTGCGCGTCTTGTATGCAGTGCCATTACGGCGTGCGGCATCAACGGGCGCCGCCAGCGCGGCACCGTCCAGATCATGGGTGACAAGCGGAGTAAACATCAATGAGCTCCTAATGGCTGGAATAGCAGGTGGTGTGGGCGGCGCGGAAGCGGCAGTGCTCGCGCATGCGGCAGATATTGCAGGTGGGGCGGCTCTGGGCGTCGTGGACCTCGCCGTCAAACAGGCCGATCACCGCGGTCACGCTCTTGGTGGGCATGAGCAGGCTGGTAGGTGTGACGGTAAGCCCGATGAGCCGCGTGGCGTTGAGCGCAGCCACGATTGAGCGCTGGGCCGTAAGCGGGCAGTCGCCGTAGCCGGGGCTGAAGCGCCAGTTGCCGGCGAGTCCGTGTGCGGCGGCCGCAGCCTTGACCTGTTGGTCCATCTGCTCGATGGCGGCTTCTACATAGGCAGAGCATGCGGCGTCGAGCACGGCTCCCTCTAGGGGCTGCTGGGCTCCCGTGGTTCGCAGGCGACGCTCGGCGTCCATGCCGAGGGTGCATGCCATGAGTGCGGCAAAGCGGGCGTCTTTGAGGTGGCGATAGATATCGCGGCCGCGCAGCTCAACGTTGGCGCCGACCAGGCGGATGCAAGGCTCGCCCTGCTCGTCGACGCCCGTGGCATCGACGGCAAACACGCGTCGCACGCCACGGGGCTCAATGTCCAGTTCCAAACGTTCAACGACAAGCTCAATACGCTGCGACAGCTCGGGCTCAATCTGCTGACCTCCGTAGCCCAGGTAGCGCAGCATCTCGGCACGGTCGACACGAGGGTGGTGGGCAGCATCGACACGGTAAAGCGCCGGCGACGCAAGGTCGGCCGGCACTTCAACAAAAGCTGTATCGATGTGCGGTTTTTCCATTACCCCAGGCGCTCCATAATGGTTGCGGCGATTGCAGGACGGTTCATAGTGTACAGGTGCAGACCGTCGGCACCGTGCTCCTTGAGGTCGCAAAGCTGATGGGCGGCATAATCTACACCGGCTGCCTGCAGGCTCTCGGGGTCGTTCTCGTACTTGGCGAGGATCTTGATGACGGGGGAGGGCAGCGACGCGCCGCACATAAAGACCATGCGGCTGATCTGCGACTTGCCCATAAACGGCATGATGCCCGCGGTAATGGGCACGGTGATGCCGGCCTTGTCGGCAAGCTCGCGAAAACGGTAGAAGCACTCGTTGTCAAAAAAGAGCTGCGTCACAAAGAAGCTCGCGCCGGCGTCCTGTTTTTGCTTGAGGTATTCGACCGAGAGGTTGAGATCCTCGCAGGCAATGTGGCCCTCGGGGTAGGCTGCGGCGCCCACGCAAAAGCCGGCATCGACGAGCTCCGGGATAAGGTCGCGGGCGTAGGCGTAGTCCGAGGCGGGCTTGTCATCCTCAGTCGCGCCAGCGGGCAGGTCGCCGCGCAGGGCTAGCACGTTTTCCACACCGGCCGAGCGATACTCGTCAATCTTGGCGGCGATGTCGGCGTGGGTGCGGCCCACGCAGGTGAGGTGCGCTACCGAGGGCGTATCGAATTCGCTCGTAATCATATGCGCGATGGGGGCGGTGGTGGCACCGTTGCCCGAGCCGCCGGCCGAGCAGGTGACCGAGACAAAGCTCGGCGAAAGCTTGCACAGATTGCCTGCCACTTCGCGAGCCGTATCGAGGGTCAGCTCGCCCTTGGGCGGGAACATCTCAAACGAAACGGGCGCGGTGCCCTGGGATGCTGCCTGCTTAAAAACCTCGTCGACGCGCATATCGTGCTCCTCTAGATACGTAATAGTGTGATGTGTTGTAAGGATTCTACTGCACCACTGTGCCACGGTGGAGTTTCACTCGCTATTTGGGGATACCAATCAAAGATGCCTTGCTATCGGCATTTCCTATAACAGAGCGGTCAATGTAGGATGGGGCTATATTGAATGGTATCTGATGCGAAATACCAGTTAATAGAGCCCATTCTACATTGACTACCCTTAAACCATGGGGAGAGGTCTGCAATTTATGCAGTTGATTGACTGTTGAGGGTGGCAACGCCGCCTCGATAGGGTAACCTCATTGATTGGTTTCGCGACGGCAACATAACGGTAATGTCGCGGAAACACGGCGAGTCTAAGCTATGACTCGTTCGTTAGTAATCAACACCGCTTCTCACGCGGTGCCGATACGAAGGGAGTTCCGTATGGCCGAACTTACTGACCGCTTCGGGACCATGGTGTTCTCTGAGGAAGTCATGAAGGATTACCTCCCCAAGGACATTTGGAAGCGCCTTGCTGCAACCCTCGAGGGCGGTGAGCCGCTCGACCTGGACGTGGCCAACGCCGTCGCCCATGCCATGAAGGTCTGGGCCATCTCCAAGGGCGCGACGCACTACGCGCACTGGTTCCAGCCGCTTTCGGGCATTACTTCCGAGAAGCACGATAGCTTCCTGGAGCCCAACCACGACGGCACCGCCATTACCAAGTTTACGGGCAAGAACCTCATCCAGGGCGAGCCGGACGCCTCCAGCTTCCCCAACGGCGGCCTGCGCGCTACCTTCGAGGCCCGTGGCTACACCGCTTGGGATCCCACCAGCCCCGCCTTTATCAAGGACGATGTCCTGTGCATCCCCACGGCTTTCTGCTCCTACACGGGCGAGGCCCTGGACAAGAAGACCCCGCTGCTGCGCTCCATGACCGCGCTCTCGCGTGAGTCCAAGCGCGTTTTGGCGCTGTTTGGCAAGACCCCCAAGAAGGTCGTTCCTTCCGTGGGCGACGAGCAGGAGTACTTCCTGATCAAGAAGGACGCCTATCGCAAGCGCAAGGACCTGGTCATCACCGGCCGCACCCTCTTTGGTGCTGCTCCCTGCAAGGGCCAGGAGCTCGAGGAGCACTACTTTGGCGCTATCCGCCCCACCGTCTCGGCCTATATGAAGGATCTGGACGATGAGCTGTGGGCGCTTGGCATTCCCGCCAAGACCAAGCACAACGAGGTTGCTCCCTGCCAGCATGAGCTTGCACCGGTCTATGGCGAGGTCAACGAGGCCATCGACCAGAATCTGGTCATGATGGAGAAGATGAAGCTCATCGCCTCCCGCCACGACTTGGTCTGCCTGCTGCACGAGAAGCCCTTCGAGGGCATCAACGGTTCGGGCAAGCACAACAACTGGTCGCTTGGCACCGAGTCCGAGAATCTGCTCGATCCGGGTGACACCCCGCTCGACAACCTGCAGTTCATCGTCTTCCTCACCGCGGTGATCGAGGCCGTCGATAACTATCAGGAGCTCCTGCGTGCCTCCGTTGCCTCGGCCGGCAACGATCATCGTCTGGGCGCCAACGAGGCTCCTCCGGCGATTATGTCCATCTTCCTGGGCGACCAGCTTACCGAGGTCGTCGAGAAGATCATCGATGGCAAGGCTTCCGTCCATGCTACGCGCGGCGTGCTCGACCTGGGCGCCGATACTCTGCCCAAGCTGATGCAGGACAACACCGACCGCAACCGCACCTCCCCGTTTGCCTTCACCGGCAACAAGTTCGAGTTCCGTGCCTGCGGCTCCGAGCAGAACGTCTCCGACTCCAACTTGGTGCTCGATGCCGCCGTGGCCAAGTCGCTCAAGTCCTTCGCCGACGCGCTTGAGGGTACGCCCGAGGATGACTTCCAGGACGCCGCGCTCGAGTACTGCAAGAAGGTCCTGACCGACCACCAGCGCATCCTCTTCTCCGGCGATGGCTACTCCGACGAGTGGCCCGTCGAGGCCGAGAAGCGCGGCCTTGCCAACAACAAGACCACGGCCGACGCCCTGCCCGCTTTTGTTTCCGATAAGGCCATTGCGCTCTTTGAGGAGACGGGTGTCCTGACCAAGGCCGAGGCTCAGTGCCGCTACGACTGCAAGCTCGAGAAGTACAACAAGCTCATGAACATCGAGGCCACCACGATGGTTCGCGAGGCGCGTCGTACCTATCGCCCGGTCATTACCGCCTATGCCACCAAGGTCGCTAAGGGCCTTGAGACTATTCGTGCCGCCGGTGCCGAGGCCGCCATGCAGTGCGAGCAGAACACGCTCAACAAGCTCTGCAACGGTATCACCACCATCAACGACTCCATCAAGGCGCTCGACGCCGTGCATCAGAAGGCCGAGGCCCTGGATGGCCAGGAGCAGGCAAACGTGTATGCACATGAGGTCGTTCCCGCTATGGATACGCTGCGCGCCGCCGTGGATGCCATGGAGGAGATTGTGGCCGCTGACTACTGGCCGGTCCCGACCTACGACGACATTCTGTTCTATGTGTAACAGACACGTTTGATTTTGCGTGTGAAGGGGTCTCGCCTGTGTGAGGCCCCTTCTTTTTTGCCGCTTTGACCTGCTTTGAACTTGCAGCCGAGCGAGCGTTTCGCGCGGGGCATCTTAAAAGTTGTAACCTGTTTTGGCATGCGGACGTTTCGGGCGTTTGTTCATAAAGGGGAGGATGATCCGATGAGGGTATTCGATATCGTGTTTAGCCCGACCGGCGGAACGGAAAGGGCGTCTGGCTACATTGCCAATGCGTTGGAAGGGGAAACCGTTGCTGTAGATCTGACCGATAGCGGGCTTGGTTTTCGCACGGTTGCGATGACAAAAGAGGATGTAGCCGTGATCGCGGTGCCCTCGTATGGCGGGCGAGTCCCGGCTGTGGCTGCGGAGCGCTTGGGTATGATGCGGGGAAACGGTGCGCAGGCGGTTCTGGTTTGTGTTTACGGAAACCGCGCGTATGAGGACACGCTGGTCGAGCTTGAGGATGCGGCAAAGGGCGCGGGCTTTCGGGTGATCGCGGCGGTTTCTGCCATCGCCGAGCATTCTATTGTTCGCCAGTTTGCAGCCGGTCGGCCAGACCCACAGGACGCGGCGCAGCTCGCTGGGTTTGCGAATCAGATTCAGCAAAAGATATCTGCAGGAGATGCTTCTGAGCCGGCTATTCCGGGCAATCGTCCCTATAAGAAGGCCGGGGGCGCCGGTATGGTGCCCAAGGCCACAAAAGAGTGCACCGCTTGCGGGGCTTGTGCCGCAGCGTGCCCTGTTGGCGCTATCGATAAAGACGATCCCAAGCGGGTGGACAAAAAGACCTGCATTTCCTGCATGCGTTGCGTTGCCGTGTGTCCGTGGGGCGCTCGCGCGGTAAATCCCGTCATGCTCTCTGCGGCTACCAAGATGTTGAGCAAAGTCTGCGCCGAACGGAAGGAGTGCGAGCTGTTTATCTAGCGCAGGGGCTTTGAGTCTTCTTCATCTAATGTCAAGAAAGAACGAACCCGTGCGATGGTAACTCGCACGGGTTCGTACATTTTTGAGTTGGTGCCCCCAGCGGGATTCGAACCCGCGATATCCACCTTGAAAGGGTGGCGT